>SLHB01000432.1 GCA_007136375.1 Candidatus Hydrogenedentota bacterium | reverse complement strand
TGCGCAGCGCCGGCTGATCCGCGCCCCGCGCCCATCCCCAAGCGCTAGACCCGTCGATTGCGCGCGCGATTGACGGGGGCGGTTTGAGCGGGCTATGATTGCGTCCGTTTGCCAAAGGTATGGAGGCTTATCAGGATGCAGAGGAATCACGCAATGGATCGGCGGCAGTTCATCAAACACGGCGGATTGGCGGCGGGGCTGGCCGTGGGCGCCGGGACCCTAGGCTCAGGGGCGGCGAACGCGGCGGATAACCAGGACACAGACGAAGCGTTTCCGTATCAGAACGGACTCAGTCCTTGGCCCATCTGCATGGACACGTCCACCATCCGGCCCGCTTCCCTGGATGAGAAGATCCGCATTTGCGCCGAAACCGGCTGGGACGGCATCGAGATCTGGGATGGCGAGCTGAACGACTACGAGCAAGACGGCGGCGACCTGGAGGAGCTCGGCGCGCGGCTCCAAGACGTCGGGCTGAGCGTTCCCAACGTGGTGGCGCTGTTCAACGCGTTCCCGCAGAGTGATGACGAGTTCGAAGAGAATCTCGACACGCAGCGGCGGCGCATGCGTCAAGCCCAGGCCATCGGCGCGGAGCACATCCAGACGGTGGGCACGCCGGGCCGGCCCTGGGAGGAATTCGACCTGGAGCGCGCCTCCCGCATGTACCGCCGGTACCTGGAAATCGGGCTGGAAGAGTACAACATCAATCCCGCGGTGATGTTCCTCCAATTCATGCCCCATATCCAACGGATGGGCCAGGCTTCCGCCATCGCCATTGACGCGGACCATCCCAACGCCAAGGTCATCCCCGACGTGTTCCACATGTACACCGGGGGCACCGGCTTCAACGGCCTCAAGCATCTCCAAGGCAGCTTCATCGCTATATTCCAAATCAACGATGTGCCCAGCGATCCGCCCCGGGAGGAACTCGAAGATCAACACCGCATCTTCCCCGGCGACGGCGTTCTCCCCTTGGAGCAGGCGCTACAGGATATCTACGCCATCGGTTTCAAGGGCGCCGTGTCCTTGCAACTCTTCAATCCCGAATACTGGGAGCGGGACCTCATGGACGTGGGCCGCGAGGGCCTGGAGAAGACCGTCGAGGTGGTCGCCCGGGCCTTCGGCCGCGCATAACGTCACACAACAGTCGATACTGGCGCGGGTCCTCTCCCACGGGGACGCCGCGCCGTTCCTCCCTTGCCGCCCGCCCATTCGCCAGGACGCGGCGCTGCAATCGCCGGACAAGCTTGGCCGGACATCGTTGTGCGGTCTCATGCTCGCCCCAGCGAAAGCACAGTGGCGTTCACCCATGGGTGAACGCGTATCGCCGGCCTCTTGCCGGTATGCGAGGCCGCCCGGCAGGCGGCGTTCAGGGGCCGCCGCTCCGCCAACGGCCTTCGTCTCCGGCGATTGAGGGGCGGCTCTCTATTGCGCGAACCCCGTTCCAGCCAGTATACTTGCCGCTGTCAGTGAAATCCTCGCATGACTCGCAACCCCTAAAACGCAACGGGAGGCGCCGTGTTACCAAAAGGCATAGGCAACTTCAGCGGCCTCATCAAGCAAGCCATGGATGTGAAGGGCAAGATTGAGGAGCTGAAGGAGAACCTGGGCAACGAAACCGTCGAGGCTTCCGCGGGCGGCGGCATGGTGACCGTGGTCATGAACGGCAAGTTCGAGATCCTATCCCTTAAGGTCGACCCCGAAGTCATAAGCCCGGACGACCCGGAAATGCTCGAAACGCTGGTCAAGGCCGCGATCAACGAAGGCGTCCGCAAGACCCAGGAATTGGTGAAAGAGAAGATGACCGAGATCACCGGCGGCATCGATATCCCTGGACTCACCTGACTCCGTGCGCACCGTCTTCCTCGGCACGCCAGAACTGGCCGTGCCCTCGCTTGCGGCGCTGGCGGCGAAGCATGAAGTGGCCGCCGTAGTCTGCCAGCCCGACAGACCGGCCGGCCGGAACCGCAAGCCCGCGCCGCCTCCCGTCAAACAGTGGGCCCAAGCCCACGGCATCCCCGTTCACCAGCCCCGAAAGCTCAACGATGGCCGCTTCGCGGAATGGCTGCGCGATCAGGGCCCGGAAGTCTGCGCGATCGCCGCCTATGGGCGGCTGCTGAAGCAGCCCATACTGGACATTCCGCCCCACGGCTTCATCAACATGCATCCCAGCCTGTTGCCTAGACACCGGGGCCCCTCTCCAATTCAAACGGCCGTGCTCGAGGGCGACGCCGTTACGGGCGTGACCATTATGCGGCTCATTCTTGAGATGGACGCCGGAGACATCATACTGCAAGAGGAAGCGCCCATCCACGACAACGACACGACGGGGACCCTCGCCGCCCGGCTCGCGGAACTGGGCGGGCGCATGCTCGCGCAAGCCGTCGACCGGATCGAGGCGGGAACCGCCACGTTCACGCCCCAGGACCACGGGAAGGCGACGTACACGCGGATGTTCCAGAAGGAAGACGGCCGCATTCGCTGGACCGAGCCGGCCTGGCGCATCCAGAACTTGATCCGCGCGAGCAATCCGTGGCCCGTGGCCCATTGCTGCTTCCGCGGCCAAGTCTGCCGGATTCACCGCGCCACGACGCCCGGCGGTGATGGCGCCGGGAGCGAAACCGCGGCGCCGGGCAAGATCCTCGCGTGCGCCAAGGACGGGATCGCCGTCGCCACGGGGGAAGGCCGGCTGTTGCTGCAGGAACTGCAAATGCCGGGCAAGAAAGTTCTTGGCGCCGCGGAGTTTATCCGGGGTCAGCGCGTGGAGCCCGGGGCCCGCTTCGAGGAAGTGTAGATTCCCCCAACCGGGTCCGCTCGCGCCGGATCGGGCGCGGCCGCCGTGGGAATGGCCCGATCAATTCCGAATTCACCGTAAGTCGATACAGAATAAGGAACGAAACCGCCTCAAATGGCTGTCGATCCCGTGCGGGACACTGCGATAAACGTGCTGATGCGGGTCTTCACCAAGGGGGCCTTTATCAACGTGGCGCTGGACCGGGCCTTGCGGCGCAAGCCCATTTCCAGCAGGGGCCGCCGTTTCCTAACACAACTCGTGTACGGAACGGTCCGCCACGCCACCCTCTGCGATCATGTCCTACAAAGACTACTCAATCAACCGCTGGACGAACTGCCGGATCCCATCCGCATGGTGCTGCGGATGGGCGTCTTCCAGGCCTTGTTCTGCAACCAAGTTACCTTTCCCGCCATGGTGCACACATCAGTGGACTTGGCGAAGCGCCATGGCCACGCGGGAATGGGCCGGCTGGCCAACGCTGTTTTGCGAAAGGCGCCGCAAACCCTGGAGGCGGTAGCGCTGCCCAGCGCGGAGACAGATCTGGCCGCGTACATCGCCGCCCGCTACTCACTGCCAGAATGGTTGGCCGAAGAGTGGATCCGCCTATTCGGCCCGGAGCAGGCGGAGGCCTTGGCGGAGGCCTGCAACAAGCCGGCGGCCGTCACGGTTCGCGCGAACACGCGCCATCTGAGCCGCGACGAACTCGTGGACCGGTTCAACCGGGCGGGCGGCCGCGCCTTTCCCATTCCGGAGATCCCGGAGGCGGTGGCCGTTGAAAACGAATTGCCTCCCTCCCGGTCGAAGCAGTTTGACGACGGTGACTTCTACCAGCAAGATCCCGCGGCGATGCTGGCCGTTCATTTGTTGGAACCCCAACCGGGCGATCGCGTATTGGATATGTGCGCGGCGCCGGGCGGAAAGACGACCCACATCGCTCAAGTCACCGATTGCGCCGCCAGTACCGTGGCGCTGGACCTCCATGCCCGCAAAACGGGCATGATCTTGGACAATGCGGAACGCCTCGGCCTCACAGGCGTCCACGCCGTATGCGGCGACGGCGCGCGGCCGCCCTTTACGGGCCCCTTCGACCGCGTGTTGCTCGATGCGCCTTGCACCGGGTATGGTACCTTCAGGCGGCGCCCGGAATTGAAATACCGTTTGACGCCGGACAGCCCGAAAGAGTTCGGGAGCCTCCAACGGGACTTGTTGCGTTCCGCGGCGCGGCTTTGCAAGTCCGAAGGCGTCATTGTATACTCTGTATGTACATTTTCACCTCAGGAAACGCAAGATGTTGTGGATTCGCTCCTCGAAGAGGGCGTTGTCAGAGTTGAAGAGGGGCCTCAATGGCTAAGGCGGTGGCGAACAGAAACCGGCGCGTATCAGACGCTGCCTCATCCCCATCATTTGGACGGTTTTTTCTTGATTCGATTGCGCAAGGCGTCCTAAGCGGCATTCTGTTTCTCTTCCGCTTCGCGTGGTGGGGCGCCCGGTGGACCTTGGCGACGGTTTTTCTGCTCGGCGTCATGGCCGTTTCCGCCTTGTACGTGCTCGATCACGTCATGGCCGGAGGCGAGTTCGTGCAAGTGCCGGACATTCAGGGCCTGCCCATCACCGAAGCCTCCCGAGTGCTCGCCGAGGCGGGCCTGGAGCTGGGCGCGCCCAGGGAGATCGTTACTGACGAAGTCCCCTTGTATCATGTGATCGCGCAACAGCCCGAAGCGGGCGCCGTGCTTCGCACGGGCCGGCGGGTGGCGCCGACGGTGAGCGGGCGGGAGCACGCAAGCGTGCCCGAGGTCGTCGGCAGAACGCTTTCCGAGGCCCAGGCCACCATCGAACAAAATCGCTTCACGGTTGGCGCGACGGCGCGGATGCCCCATGAGGCTTCCCGGGACACGGTGCTGGCGCAGGATCCGCCGCCCAATTCCCGGGTGGACCGGACGGGCGAAATCAATCTGCTCTTGAGCGCGGGAACCGAAGGCGAAACCTTCCTCATGCCCGACCTCATCGGAACCCCCGTGGAGGAGGCGCTCAACACCCTGTCCTCCCTCGGCGTCAACGCCCAGGCTCACGAAGTCGAGACCACGGACGGGGACTACGACGTGGTGCTCGACCACTATCCCCCGCCTGGCACGGTGTTGCGGGAGGGCGACGTAGTCCAGTACGACGTGCGCCCCTCGGGTCAAGTGGAGATGCCGACGCCCCGGCGGCGGGTGGAAGTGGGCTACACCGTGCCCAACGTCTCGGCTCCGGTGGAGGTCCGCATGGACGTGATCGGAAGGACGGGCGCCCGGCGGACGGCCTTCCCGCGGCAAAGCCACTACGTGGACGGCGCGCCGCCGCGCTTCGAAGCCGGAACAACCATTACGCTCCCCGTGGCCTTCTACGACGAGGTCACGGTGGAGGTCTATCTGAACGGCGAACGGGTCCGATCGTACTACTACGAGGGCAATGCGGACGCCGTCGTAACCGACTTCTAGCAGCCCTTTCATCGCCGTAACGAAGGACACACAGCCCAGCCGCCCCGGCGGCGCAAGGAATACGAACGTGCCGGAACTGCTCGTCGCCCCATCGATACTCGCTTCCGACTTCAGCCGGCTCGGCGAGGAGGTCCGCGCCGTGGTGGACGCGGGAGCCGATTGGATTCACGTGGACGTTATGGACGGCCACTTCGCCCCGAACATCACCATCGGCCCCCCGGTGGTCGCCGCGCTACGGCAACATTGCGAAGTCCCCATGGACGTGCACCTCATGATCAGCGATCCCGAGTCCTACGTGGAGTCCTTCGCTCACGCCGGGGCGGACATTATCTCCTTCCACGTGGAGGCGTCGCGGCATCCCCATCGGCTCATCGCGCGCATCAAGGAGCTGGGCTGCAAGGCGGGCATCGTGCTCAACCCGGGCACCCCCCAGGAGGATATCGAATATCTAACGGAAAGCGTGGACATGGTCCTTGTGATGACCGTGAACCCGGGCTTCGGCGGGCAAGAGTTCATCCCGGACATGCTCCGCAAGATCAAGCTCATCCGCGCCATGTTGGGGGACCGTCACCTGGAAGTGGATGGGGGCATTGACGCAGGCGCCGCGGCCAGCGTCATCGAGGCGGGCGCGAACGTGCTGGTCGCCGGCTCATACATCTACAACAGCCCCTCCTATCTTGAGGCCATCGAGACGCTAAAGTCCTTTAGTCCCGCCGTTTGATGCGTTCAGTCCCTTGGCGCCGGGCGAGAGACATCGCGCCAAGGGGCCGAGCGAGAAATGCGTTGCCTACCTACCGCTGGGCCGTCGTTGTCGCGGGCTGAGTTTGAAGGTTGCGCAGCAGACTGTGCTTAAGCTTCCAGCGCCAGCCCGCCTCTTCCACGGCCTCCGCCACGATCAGGGGAGTCTCGGCGAGGACCGAGCCGTTCATTTGCACCCGCACGCGCCCCACTTCCGCGCCCGCGCCCAAGGGCGCCCGCAGGTGCGCCGGCGAGGTCGTAATGACCTCCAAATCGTAGACGCTATCCACGTGAACCGACACCCACACGTCATCCAAGGGTTGAAGATGGACCCGTTGCGCCTCGGAATTCCGCACCTCGATGCTGTCCTCCATCGGCTCGCCCTGGGCGAAGAGCAGGACACGCCGCATGCTATCGAAGCCTTCGGTAAGCAGATGCTCGGCGAGATGGAAACGGTTGTTGGAGTTCTGGAACCCCATCACCACGGCGATGAGGCGGACGCCGTTACGCTCGGCCGTGGCGGTAACACAGTATCCGGCCGCCCGGATGTAGCCCGTCTTGAGTCCGTCGGCGTCTGGCATTTGGGTCAGAAGCCGGTTGGTGTTGTTCCTGCGGTCTTGACTGCGCGGCGCCACGTTCATCTGGCGCATCCCTACCCATTCCATGATCTGCGGGTGCGTCACGCACCACTGCGCCAGAATGGCCATGTCCCGGGCGGTCGTCTGGTCGAAAGGCGTGTTGTTGTCGCTGGGCGGCAACCCATTGACGCTGTGAAATTTTGTGTCCACCATGCCAAGCTCTAGGGCCCGCTCGTTCATGCGCTCCAGATACGCCTCTTCGCTGCCCCAGAGCCCTTCGGCGACGGCCATGGCCCCGTCGTTGGCGGACCGCACGGACACGGCGACCATGAGGTCGCCCAGCGTCCACACCTCCCCTTCCCGAAGATAGACCTGGCTGCCCCACATTTCGGCCGCCTTGCGGGACGTGACGATCTCGTCGTTCAGACTCCACGACCCGTCTTCAATCCCTTCGGCGACAAGAAGCATCATCATCATCTTCAACATGCTGGCGGGAGGCCGGACCTCGTCGGCGTTGTGCTCCGCCAGCACAAACCCCGTCTCCGCCTCGATAACGAGATAACTGAGGTTATTCTCGCCCGCCGTGTATTGGGCCACGGTTTGTGCATGACTGCCCAGCGCGCACAGCAAGGCCGCAACGGCCAACCCCAGTCCCCGACAGAATACAGCGTTCTCCCTCATGGCGTCTCTCCGTTCCACCTGTTGCACACAATGTCCCCGGCGCGGGGCTTTCAGAGGCTGGGCCACGGCCCTCTCGTCCCCTTATTCGCCGGCGTGTCTCCCGATAACTTCAGCTAGCGCCAACCCCTCTGACGCCGTTCATCCCTCTTCCTCCCGGGACGCGGCAATACGCTCGGCCAACTCGCTGTGGGTAAAGGGCTTCCGTAGAACCCCCGCCACGGGCCCAAGTTCCTCGGGGCCCCGGTGCACGCAGCTCATGGCGAACACGGGCGTCGCCCGTGTCTCCTCGGCTGTGAGCAATTCTTGAAGCAACCCGTCGTTCATGGCTTCCTCCGAATCGGCCTCGGCCACGATGACGTCGGGGTGAAACTCCCGCGCGTACGTCAACGCCCATTCCAAGTTCGTCGCGCCCCGGAAATGAATGCCCCGGCGCCGCAGCACCGTCTCCACCCATTCCAGGAAATCGGGATCGGAATCCACCACGAGCACGCGCGGCTTGCGCCGTCCCGCGTACGTTTCTTCCGCTGGTTTGTCCCGCTCGCCAGGGCTTTCGCCGGCGTACACGTCCTCGAGGGCGCGTGTGAAAGCGTTGGCGCTGAACGGTTTCGCCAGCCAATGCGTCACGGGCGCCCCCCCGGCCGTCTCCGGCCCTGCCGCGACTTCGATCTCCTTGGCGGGCGCGTAAACCGCCAGAAGGGGCGTGTCATTGAGGTCTGGCTCTTCACGGATCTTCTCCACGCTGTCCCCTCCACCGGCCACGGCCGATTCGCGGTCCACGCAGATAACGTCGGGCATCACGTCCCGGGCGGTCCGGACGCCCTCAAACACGTTGGAGACGCCGTAGACTTCCCAACCCGCCTGCTCCAGAATGCGCCCGGCGGAGGAGCGAAACAGGGGGTCCGCAGCGATGAAAACCACGACGGCGCCGGACGGCGCTTGCGCTTCCGGCCCGCCCCATTCTTCCCCGAACACCGCCTTCGGGAGCACACAGGTGAACGTGCTCCCCTCTCCAGGTTCGCTGTCTACAAAGATGTCTCCGCCGTGGGCCTGAATGATGCTCTTCGCGATGCTCAGGCCGATGCCCGCCCCCTCATAACGCCGGTTGAGGTTGCTGTCGACCTGGAAAAACTTGTCGAAGATCTTTTCGTGGTTCGCCCGGTCAATGCCAATGCCCGTGTCGCTCACGGCGATTTCGAAGCCATTGTTGCCCGTTTCCCGCAGGCTCACCTTGATTCGGCCACTTTCCCCAGTGAATTTGATGGCGTTATTCAGGAGAATGGTCAAGACTTGGCCCAGCTTTCCCTGGTCTCCCCAGATCAGCGGAAGCCGCGCGGGCCAGTCCGTCTCTAGCGCCACCCCTTTGTCCCGGGCTTGAGGCAAGGCCGATCGGACACACTCATCCGCGGTTCGGCCCGGATCGAGGAGGCTCAAGGTCAACTGAACGCCCCGGACTTGCATGCGGCTGAACTCGATCATTTCGTCGATAAGCGCGTTCAGGCGTTGCGCGTTTCGGTCCATGACCTCGACGGCTTTCCGCCGCTCTTCCGGTGATTCATCTCCGCCGCCAGCCGCCAAGCTGTCAATGTACCCCCGGATGGACGTCAGCGGCGTGCGAAGCTCGTGGGTTACGTTTGAGAGAAACGCGTCCTTGGCGCGGTCCAACATTCGGAGCTCCTGGTTGGCGGACTCCAATTGGGCCGCGCGCTCCTCCAACTCGCGTTGCATCTGCTTGAGCTCACTGATGTCCGTGACCACGAGGGAATAGCGAAGGTCTGGCGCGCCTTGGTCGCGGATGGGCGCGACGCCAACCATCACAGGCAAGAGGACCCGGCCTCTCGCGATAAAGTTCAGCTCCTGGTTGACGCGGCTTACTTCCCCGGCGTCCGCCACGGGAAAGAGATCCAGGAGCTTGGCTTGGCTCGCCGTGTCGACGAAATCGAAGAGATCGCGTCCCAAAATCTCGGCCGGGGGCGTGTCCAGCATTTCGGCGATGCGATCGTTCGCGAAATGAACGTGGAATCGGCTGTCCAGGGTCACGAAGCCCTCGTTCATGTGCATCAGCAGGTCCCGCAACTGCTCCTCGGACTGGCGCAATTGGCGGGTCCGCTCGTTCACGACCCGTTGCAGATCCTTACTGTACTTCTCAAGGTCGTCGGAAAGCCGGGCCTCCTCGGTGATGTCGCGGAGGGTCAGCAGCATGCCCGTCAGCCTGCCGCGCGGCGAGTAGACCGGCGCGCCGCTCACCCAGCATTGCCGTTCCTCCCCGCCCGTAAACCATGACACGCGGTACTCCCTGGACTTCGTTCCGAGGCTACGGACACTGGGGAGCACTGGATCCACGCCCAGGCGCTTGGATACGGCTGCGATGTCTTGGCCCATCACCTCACGCTCGGGCAGCCCTGCCATCTCTAGGAATCGCTGATTCACCATGGCGATAGCGCCGTCGTAATCCGTAAGCACGAAGCCCTCGCTCATATGGCTGGCGAGTTGCCGGAAGCGGCCCGCAAGGTGGTCGATGGCCTCGTCGGCGCGCACGGCGATGAACACGATGGCGAATACGCCCAACAAGAGGCTGCCCAACCCAATCCACCGGGCCGCCTCGCCCGCGGCGGGGGGCACATCGTGCGCTTCGATGAGGCTTTGGGAAAAGCCGGAAAGGGGTACGGAAGCGCCCACCACCAAGAGGATCAACCCGCCAATGAGCACCGCGCGCTCCGGACCGCGAATTTGGAGCCTGGCCAGGATGTTGCCGCCCGCGAACAACGGCGCCGCCACGGACAGCAGCACCACGATGGCGCGCAGCCACGGAGGCTCCAGTTGCTGCGAAAACACGATGCCCCCAACTCCCACGACAATGGGAATCAGATAGAGAGGCAAGGATTTTCGCATGCGTGAAGACGGCATCCAGATCGCTCGCGGCGGTTACGGAACGTCCCCCGCGAAGGCGGCTTACAGCCCGCGATTTCGCCCAGGGAGCGCCCGGCTACGGGAACCCGGCGGCGCTTACTTGACCACAATATACTGTATGATTTCGCGTGTCAAGTCTTGTTGTTGTGGTCCAAAGCGGAACATCACTCAGCCGTGCGAGCGCCGGCTTTGCCCGACTTGAGCGACGCTATCGCCTGACTGGCCAACTCGTCGCAACGCTCGTTTTCCGGGTGCCCAGCGTGACCCCGGAGCCAGCGCCAGTCGATGTCATGGATTTCTCCAAGCCGGTCCAACTCGCGCCAAAGATCGAGATTCTTTATTTCGCCGCCCTTCCGTTTCCACCCCCGGCGGCGCCAGCTTGGCATCCACTGGCTCACGCCCTTTTGCAAGTACTCCGAGTCGGTATACATGATGACCTTGCAGGGCCGTTTCAGGGATTCGAGGGCCTTGATGGCGGCCATGAGCTCCATGCGGTTGTTCGTGGTGTTGCGCTCTCCACCGGACAGCTCTTTCCGCCGCCCTTGGTATTCGAGCACCGCGCCCCAGCCTCCCGTGCCGGGATTGGGAACACAGCCGCCATCGGTGTGAATGACCACGACATCGTTGTTCGCTTCAGTTGAACTCATGCCAATGCGCCGCTCCTTTCCTGCTACTTCGAGACGGGCTCCAGTGCGACCGCCCCGGTCCGGCGTTGCAGCCAAATGACCAGATAGAGGCCGCCCAGGATGAAGGCCATGGCGATGGGCAGGTTCCACGGAACCGCCTCGCCCAACCAGAAGGCGGCGAGCACCGTGCCCAGGGGGGGCTTTAGCAACAGAACGCTAGAGGCTTCGGTGGGCGTGACGTGCTCCAGGCCCATGAAGAAGAAAAGGTAGGCCAGGCCCGTCGTGCCGATGCCGAGATAGATGACGTGAAGCCAGATGTCCTCTAGATTTGCAAGCACGGCTGTATCCCCTTCGAGAAGGGCCAGGGGAATGAGATAGCCCGCGCTCGCCATGGTGCACAACGTAATCATGGGCAGGCCGGCGTAAGGGCCCGCATGCTTCTTAATCAACACCGTAAACAAGGAAAAGCCAAAAAGAAAGCCGATGCCCAGTGTGAATCCGAACAGGGAGAAGGTGTCCGACTCTTCGCTCATGGCGAGAATGAGGATCCCAACGAAGCCCATCACCACCCCCAGGGACTTGGGACCCCTGAGCCGTTCGCTCAGAAGCACGGCCGACAACACAAGGACCATAAGGGGGTTCGCGCCGAATAAGGTGGCGACCACGGCGGCGCCGGTGTATTGAAGGCTATATTGATAGCAGATATTGCCAATGGTAAGCCCAACAAGGCCCATCCAGGCGGCCTTCCACAGCACGTCCCGGCTCAGCGTAAGCCCACGCTTCCGAAGGTAGTACGGCAGAAACAAGCTGAGAAACGCCCCACCGAAGAAGAAGCGCGCCGCGCCAAGCTGGATTGGGGTGATGTCCTCCACAATGAGGCGCACCACCACCTCCGCCGTGCTCCACAGGACGGTCCCGATAAGCACATACGCCAACCCCCGCGTTCGGGAGAGGACAGGCCTGTAGCGGTGCGTTTCCTGATGGCCGGACAAGGGAGAGCGATTCCATGGGTTGCAGAAGCGCCCGAAGGGCGTGACAGGGGACTCGGCTGCGAGCGGGGCGTCCGGAAAGCTGGGATCAGCGGCAAAGCCCGGTAGAAAACGCCATCTCAGCGCTTCCACCGCCGTCTGCTCGTCCAACGGAGTGTACCAAAAACAACAGGAGCCCCGCATCACCGCCCCACTTCCAAATCGCGGGATAAGCTTGGCTGGACATCGCTGTCCAGTCTCATATTCGTGCCGAGGAAGGAACAGCGGCTTTCGCCCATCGGGTGAACGGACGTGGCCAACATCTGTCAGGCATGCGAAGGTCGCCGCCGCTCCGCCAACGGCGTTCTTATCCGGCGATTGAGGCACTGGCCTTCGCGCCTGGAGCATGCGCCGCAGGGCGCGCTTGGGAGGCGGCCAGCGCCTGTTCAGAAAGTGTAGCGCATCGTGGTGCGCAGCGTATTGTCCCACTTATCGGCGCTGCTCCCAGGGTCGCTGTCGTATTCGGTGAGCAGGCTAACCCGGAGGCTCAGGCTTTCCGTGAGCGGCGCCGTCAACCCGAGGTCCGAGGTGAGAAGGAATTCGCCGAGGCGATCGCCGAGCCGCGGAAGCACGGACAGCTCATGGTAGAGTTCGCTCTCGGTGAAAAGGTCCCGGCGAAACACACTGCCCAGTTGCACGCTCACATCGTCGCGGCGAAAGGAGCCGTCATCCACATCCGCGAACAACAGGCGGCGGGCGATCCGCGTCCCCGCCACGAGATCGTCGATTCGGAAAGCGCCGCCCCGGTCTCGCGCGTCCACGAGGAGCGCGCGCGCGTCAGCGAAGGCGCCGGCCTGTTCCGCCCGCCGTTGCTCCCGCCGTTCGCGCGGCGCATACACGGACCACCATTCCCAGTCCACGGCCATGCCGGCTTCCAAGGCCCAGAAGGCGCGCTCCCGATCAATCACCTCGTAGCCGAGTCCCAGGCCAACGCCCGTGCGCAAGTCCAGCCGCCGGGGCCGGTCGTGGGCCGCCTTCACGAGGCCGTAGTAATAGAAGTCATCCCTCGGGAAGAGTTGCAGTTTGGCGCGGCCGCTCGCTTGCTGCGTGTTCAAGACGTCGTCCACCTCGCCATAGGCGCCGCTTGCGCGCAGGCTCAGGATCGACCGCTCCGTTTCCCGCGCGCCCTCCACCGACACCGTCGTGTCGATGGAGTCGACAGGCCCGGACCGCAGCGACACGCCGGTCTCCGCGGCGCCCGACCAGCTTGGGCCGATGTCCTCCATTTCCGCTTCGACGGCTTCCGTATATTCCACCGCCAACTCCTCCGGCGCCCGGTCCGGACTCAACGCCACGAGCTCGTTCCACTCCGCCGCCGCTTCATCCGCATCCAGCGCGACAATCGCGCCGTCCCGGAGGGTGAGGCGTCCCCAGCCGGCGCGGCCGTCGGCGTCGACCCAGGCGACCTCGCCGGCCGTCTCCACAGCGGCGATGGCGTCACGGGCGATAACGACGTCCCCCGCGTACTCCGTCTCCAACACCAGCCCATCTTCGGTCAGCGCCACGGCGTGGCCAGAAAGGCGATCACCGTTGTGTAAGGTGACCGCATCCTGCGCGGAAACGAAGGGAGCCCAGGCGACAGCGAGGCAACATGCGGCAACGGCGATACGAAAGCGGCATCGGGCGGGCATGGACAATGGTAAACTCCGTGATTCGGGCTAAGAAGCGGTTACAGGCGGCTCCGTGCGTGTGGCAGGGGAACCGGCCAGCGGCGTTGGGCGCGGGGGGGGGCCAAGCACGGCCGCGTAGTGTACACCATGACGCCGCCTGGCGCACTTTCAATCGGCCGGATAAGCTGGGCCTGGGTTCATACACTAAGTGCAACACCCGGCGATTGAGGGGGAGCGGAACGCATCGACATCGCGGGGGCGGCGTTGCTACACTGCGCGAAGGCAGGGTTGCTTGGGGTGGAGGATTCCGCCCACCCACATGTTTCGGATTTTCGGGTCCCGCTCGGGTGTTCTTGTTCACAGGGAGGACGCTTCCCCGCGCCTCTTGGCGGGCGTCCCCGCCGGCCCTTCCGAAAGAGGGGCCCGCGGGAAACGGCCGTCGAAGTGTTTCGCCATTGCCGGACGGACGCCCACGCCTTTCCCTCGGAGCCGCCCCCGGCCCACGGCAGCGTTCCCCGGCGCGGAAGATGTTTCTCTTTCCCAAGCTCCTTAATCGCGCGGAAGACCCGCCGCTCAAATACTTTCGAGGAGAGTTGTTCATGGCCCACGGTCCCGAAGACAGCGTATGGCGCACCATCCGCCAGGAGGTGAAGGAAGACGCGGAACAGGAGCCCCTTCTGGCGAGCTTTCTATACGCGGTCGTGCTCAACCACGAGAGCCTTGAAGACGCGCTGAGCTTCCACCTGGCGAGCAAGCTCGAAAGCTCGATTCTGCCCGCCGTGTCCCTCCGGGATCTGTTCCACGCGGCCTTCAAGAGCGATCCCGCCATCGGCGCGGCGGCGCGAGCGGACATACGGGCCGTCTGCGAACGGGATCCCGCGTGCCGGGGGTACTCCACGCCGCTGTTGTATTTCAAGGGCTTTCACGCGCTGCAATCCCACCGCGCGGCCCACTACTACTGGCTCCGTGACCGCCGCCAACTGGCCCTCTATCTGCAAAGCCGGATCTCCGAGGTCTTCTCCGTGGACATCCACCCGGCGGCGCGCATTGGGTCGGGCGTCCTCATGGACCACGCCACGAGCATTGTCATCGGCGAAACCGCGACCGTCGGCGACAATGTATCCATGCTGCATGAAGTCACCCTAGGCGGCACGGGCAAGGTTCAGGGCGACCGTCACCCGAAGGTGCGGGACGGCGTGCTCATCGCGGCGGGGGCCAAGATCCTCGGCAACGTGGTGGTTGGCGAAGGCGCCAAGGTGGGCGGCGGAGCCGTGGTCCTTCACGACGTGCCGCCTCACTGCACGGTGGTCGGCGTGCCGGCCAAAGTCGTCGGCCGCGCGGGCACGGATATTCCAGCTCTGGAGATGGACCACCGCTTCAACGGAGAAGACACGCCCGACCGGACCGGCGGCTAGGCCTCGGCCATCCTCCGCGGGCTCCGGCGGCGCCAATCGAGGATGTTCAGCGTAATGCTGGCGCCGAGGGCGACGAACAGTCCGCCAACCGTGACCGCGTCAACAACGAAACGATTGGGATCCGCTCCGGTAAGGGTCTCAATGAGAAACTTGATGTATGACGTGGTCTCGATGGGCCGGCCCATCGCCGAGCGCACCTGCCAATGCCAGTCCGTACACGGACAGTAGCCCCAGCCGTACCAGATCCCCAGGATGAACCAGGAGGCCGCGGTCAGGAGCAGCAAGCCGAGATTCCACGGCCGTGTCTTTGGGTGTATCCAACCCAGGCAGTTAAACAGAATGATCAGCGTGTGGAACACCAGGAAAAAGATGTCAAGCGCCTGGAGAACCGCCAGATTCGACGTCACTTTCCACTCCAATTCTTGTGGGCGCCATCCCTTCTTCGCTTCGCTTCAAGGCCTTCGCGGCGGCTCGACGCGCCGCCCTTATTCATCCGGCCGCAGCGCTTCCACGGGACGGGCGCGCTCGCGCCGCTGGAGCAGATCCCAGCCCGCGTCGTTGGCCAGCAGCAACACGTCCCGATGGCCAACGCCGCCTTCGTGCACCACGTGGTACGCGCGCATCTCGGGGTTAAAGGGCAACATCCACCGCCAGTCCTCGTGGCGAACGAAGAGGAAGGCCGGTTCGGGCTCTTCGAATTCCGCGGCGAAGGCGCGCACCTTCTCTTCCAACGCCTCCTCCAGCTCTTCGGCGAACACGCGATCCACTTCCTGTTCCCGGACAGCGGCCCGCAGCGCGGCGTCCAAGGCCTCCAATTCTTCCGCCGTGACCGCGGCGATGTTCGCCACGGGCGTCTCCTCCACGGCGCGGGCGATGCGCCGCCGTATGGCCACCTGCTTCTCAACGCTGCTCCGGTAGTCCATGTCCACGGCGGCCGCCACGTCTAGCGTATCGGTCAAGACTTCTTCGTGGGGGCGGCGCGCGTAGTAGATGTAGCCTTCCCGGGTGAAGGCCACGGAATAGAGGCGGTACGGCTCTTCGGCCACGCTGAGAGCGCGCAGAGGCGCGGTGAAGTCTTCGGCCGACTTGTACGGGTCAATCGCGGGAAGGACAAACACCGCGGTCAGCAAGGAAAGTCCCGCAAAGTGACCGGCGAGAGCCTTATGGATGGCGCGCGCCGGCGTTCGAAGGGCAAGCCAACCCGCATGGAGGCCGCAGCCGAGCGCCACGGCGCCAAACGCCGCCAAGCCCCAATGCCAGGCCTCGGCGTATTCGGTGAAGAGCAATACCACGGGCGCGCTCGCCATTACGAGGAGAACCGCCGCCCAAACGCCCGCTGGGATCCGCCGCCACGCCGCCCGGGGCCAATCCGCGAGGTCAAGCACGCTGGCGGCGATCCAAATGGCGAAAACGGGAAAGAGCGGCAGGAGATAGATGGCGCGCTTGCCGATTATGATGGAAAACACAATGAACGCGGGCACGGTCCAGCTTAGCAGCAAGCGCATGCCCTCCCCGTCCCGGCGCCGGCGCCAGACCCACCACGCCGTCCAGGGCAGGAAGAGGCTCCAGGGCAGGAGGTCCACCGGCACGGTTTCGAAGTAATACCACGGCCATTGGGCCTTGCTCACGCCCAGAAAGGCCCGGCCGATGGTCTGCCGGAAGAGATTGGCGCCGGGATCCCCTTCGGTGCGATGGACCGTTTCGGCGGCGGCCAGCAGGGTGGACGGCAGATACCATAAACCGATGAGCACGAGGACCGCCGACGCGCCGAT
Organism: Candidatus Hydrogenedentota bacterium; assembly: GCA_007136375.1. Lineage (GTDB taxonomy): Bacteria > Hydrogenedentota > Hydrogenedentia > Hydrogenedentales > SLHB01 > SLHB01. The sequence goes on along the minus strand of SLHB01000432.1, from coordinate 993 downwards.
GACCCAATGCGTTTCCTTTCGGCGCTGAGGCTGGCCCCAATAGAACGCTACGACCATGGCGATGGGAAACAGGAAGCCCGGCGGCCCCTTGGTGTAGACGGCGGCGGCCATGGCGGCGAAGAAGGCAAAAAGCCAGGCCGCCCCCCCAGCGCCGCCGCTTTCGCCGTCCCACTGCCGGGTCCGCGTCTCATGCCAACGCCAGAAGGCGTACAAGTTCATGGTCAGGAAGGCCGTGAGCATCATGTCCGTCTGTCCCGTCCGCGCTTGCCACCAAACGCGGTTTATGGTCAGCAGGACGATGCCCGCCCAAAGGGCCGTCGTTGGGCCGAAGAGCCTGCACGCAAGCAGATAGGTAAAGACCACCGTGACGGCGCCCGCGGCCACGCTCGGCAGGCGCGCGCTCCATTCGGTGACATCGCCCATGGGGGCGGACAAGGCGGCAATGCTCCAGAACAGGAGGGGCGGTTTCTCGAAGTAGGGCTGCTCGTTCACGCGGAGCACAATGGGATCGCCCGTTTGCAGCATCTCGCGGGCGATGAGCCCATACCGGGGCTCGTCCGGCGCCCACAGCCCGTACCCCCAGATGTTCGCACCGAACAGGACCACCGCCGCGGCCGAGAGCAGTGCGACGTGGCCCTTCCGGGGCGCGGCTTCAGCCGGATGCATGTCGCCGCCCTGCGCCACCTAGCCCCCCGCTCTTTCGCCGGCCACGGTCATCTCCGTCTCTCCGCCACGGTGGATGAACCAGAGGTTGCGCAGATAGATAAGCGTGCCAATGATCATGCCCAAGGCGAAGATCCACTCCTGCCGCTGCGCGTACGAACCGAACAGAAGGACGCTGGCGGCGATGCTCAGGTACCAGAACGCGACGGGCACCACGCATTCCCGCCGGCGCTCCGTGGCGATCCACTGCACGAGGAACCGCGTGGCGAACAGGCTCTGGCCGACGAGCCCCACGGCGAGCCAGAACCACACTTCCCGCGCGGCGTCCGG
>SLHB01000510.1 GCA_007136375.1 Candidatus Hydrogenedentota bacterium | reverse complement strand
GGCAGCAAGTGCGGGTGCGGGCGAACGGTGATCGGGTGGCGGTTCTCGGCGGCGGCGCGACCGATCTGAATGTTCCGGACGCCCTGATCGCCGAAGACCACCCGTTTGCGCCCCAGGCTTGGACCTGGGCGTGGCCGGGCCAGCACAACCTCGAAACGGTTCGGCTGCCCGAAGGAACACATACGCTGCGGCTGGAAAATCTCGCGGGCGGCGTGCGCTATGACGTGCTGCTTATCACCGATGAACCGGCCTTCCGGCCAGAGGACGGCCGCCTCCGGCAACGGTAGTCGCTAGGCGCGGGGCCGGCGTTCACAGACTCCGCTGGACCGCTTCCGCCATGTCCGCCGCGACGCGGCCGAGGGCCTCGCACAAGGCGCGGACCACGGCTTGGGGCGTGTGGGACGCGGCCTGGACGCGCGCCTCAAAGTACTCGCGGAACAACGGCGGCGCCTCTGGCGAAACGGACTTCCGGCGTCCTTCCGCCTCGATGCGCACATGGGCTTCCACTTCGCCGGCGTGCTCCACTTGCTCGAAGGCGAGGATTGTTCCCGATAGGGCGACGGTGTCCTCCCTCACGTCCGGCAGGCCAAAGAAGCGCTGAAGCTCTTGTTGCGTCAGATCGTCGAGGCGCGCGGCCCAACGGTGGTTGGCGTAGTACTCCAACTCCGTGGGCGCGGTGCGGATGAGGATGGCGTGGCGCTGGAGCGGCTCCGTGGCGCGAAACCGGCCCGCCTCGATGGACGGGCTGTCTTCCGTCCGCTCCACGGCCGGGAGCGCGAGGGTGTAGTAGTAGGTTTGGGGCGGGGCCGTGACGCATCCCGCCGCGACGAGCAGTAACGCCGCAGCGGCGAGGGCCGCGCCTAGCCGGGGTCTCCGGCCCCTCATTCCACCACCCGGCCCTGGGGTTGCCGCCCCCGGACGAGGGAGTGAGGCTGCTCCGAGATGGTCTCGCTGAAGTCGCGCAAGTGGCGGGCGGTGTCCCGCATGTCGCGGAGCGCGTCCTCTAGCATATCCCGATTGGTTTCGAGCAGTTGTTGCGCGCTGCCGCTCGCGGCGCCCGCCTGCCGGAGCGTATCGTCCGCCGTATCCGCGACGGTTCGCAGGCGCGCCGCCACGGTGGACGCTTCCAACGCCGCCTCCTCGAAACGCGCGAGAAGCCGTTCGATCGCAGGCTGATTCCCCTCGATGGCGCCCGTCATGGCGTCCATCAACGCCGAGGCCTTGGCCTCCATGGCCTCAAGCCGGCGCGTCAACTCCTCGACAGCGGGCCGCGCCTCCCCCACCGCCTCCTGGATGTCCGTAATCAACACGCCACCCGCGTCCAGGGTGGTGTCCAGACGGTCGAAGAGTTGCGTGATGGTTACAGCCTCCGGCGCGTCCGGCGCCACAGGGCCGGGCGGAGGCGACACGCCCATCAGCACGCGCAGATCCTCCATGACTCTGGTAATGCTGCCCGCCATCAAATCCATTCGGTCAAACAATCCGCCGGGCCGAGCGGGGATCACATCGCCGGGCTCCAGCAGCCGCGCCGTTTCCGTGCCCGTGGTGATCTCCACATGGTGATCCGCTGTCAGACTCGTCTGCGTAATGAAGGCTTCGCTCCCTGCGTTAATGGGAACGTTTTCGCTGACAGCCAACCCGACGCGAATCAAAGTCCGGTGCTCTGGAGAGAGTTCGATAGACGTCACCCGGCCCACGCGGGCCCCGCCGAAGCGGACGCTCGCTCCACGGTTCAGCCCGCCAGTGTCCGGGAAGTAGGCGTAGTAGACATCGCCCGTAAGGGCGGGCCGGTATCCCGCCACTATGAGGGCCAGTCCGGCGAAGCACGCCACGCTGAACAAGACCATGAGGCCGGCTTTGACTTCTTGCTTCGTGAAACTCGAGCCGCTGTCCGTCATCGCCGCCGGCCCTCGCCGCGCCGCGGCGATCTATAACTGTGTGATCGAGCGGATGTACTCATTGTTGTCGCTCACTTCCGCCTCGGGTTGGCGGGAAAAGAATTGTTGGACATAAGGGTGGCTCGACCGCTTCACTTCGTCCGGCGGTCCTATCGCCAGAACTTGGCCATCGTGGAGCACGCACACCGTATCCGCGATGAGATCCACGCTGGCCAACTCGTGGGTCACCACCACGCTGGTGAGATGGAACGTCTGCTGCATCTTCCGGATGAGCTTGTCGACGCCGGCCGCCACCACCGGGTCGAGTCCGGCGGAGGGCTCATCATAACAGATGATTTCCGGGTCCATGGCCATGGCCCGGGCGACGCCCGCCCGTTTCCGCATGCCGCCGCTCAATTCCGGCGGATAATACCGCCCGAACCGGCCCAAACCCACCAATTCCAGCTTAATTCTCGCCATAATGTCAATGGTTGAGGACTTTAGCCGGGTATGTTCCCGCAAGGGCAGCGCCACGTTGTCCAGGACGGTCATGGAATTCAGCAGGGCGGACCCTTGGAAGCACATCCCCATCTTCTTGCGCACCGCCAGGCGTTCTGCCTCGTCCATGGCGGTGAAATCCTGGCTGTTGAGGACAATCCGGCCCGCCGCTGGGCGCATGAGGCCCACCAGGTTCCGAAGCAGCGTACTCTTGCCGCTCCCGCTCCCGCCGAGGATCACGAAGATCTCCCCGCGCCGCACCCGGAAGCTCACGCCATCCAGAACCGTGTGCGCGCCGTAGCGCGCGCTCAAGCCGTCGACTTCGATGATTGCGTCTGCTTGTTGGGTCATGTCACATGGAGAAGAACAAAGCGGTGAAGACAAGGTCAATGAGGATGATGAAGAAGATGGCCGTGACGACGGACGAGGTGGTCTGCTTACCTACCGACTCCGCGCCGCCTTCGACCTGAAAACCGCGATAGACGCCCACCCAACAGATGGCCACGGCGAAGAAGACGCTCTTCACCATGCCCGTCGCGAAGTCGCGGATGTGGAGGGCCGAGGCCGTCTGGGCCAAGTAGTTCCAGGGGTCCATCTGAAGGGCCGTCACGGACAGGGCGAATCCGCCGGCGATCATGATGACCATGGCCGCGGCCGTGAGCGAGGGCAGCGCCAGGACCATGGCCAGGAACTTGGGGACGACAAGAAACTTGATCGAGTTGATCCCCATGACCTCAAGGGCGTCGAGTTCCTCGGAAACCTTCATGGCGCCGATCTCCGCCGTGATCGCCGATCCGCTCCGTCCCGCCAAGAGAATCGCCGCCATGAGGGGGGCCAACTCCCGCAAGGCCGCGATGCCCACCAAATGGGCGACAAACTGGACCGCGCCAAAGCGGGCGAGCTGATAGGACGACTGCATCGCCATGATGGCGCCGATCAGAAAGGAGATGAGGGCCACCACGGGCAAAGATCGGGCCGCGTAGTCCACGTAGTGGTCCAACGTGCTGCGGGCGCGCAGACCCTGGCCTGTCAAGGGCGCGGCGATCATCCAATAGAAGGTGCCCGTGACGAGACGGCAAACCGCCAACACGGCGTGAATCGTCTTCAGGGTCCAGCGTCCGGTGGCGCCGGCGGCGCTGGTCAACACGGATCCGCCCTCCCGATCTTCGCCACGGCGCTGGACCGGCCCATGCCGCGCGTCCGCTCACTCATCCCCTTCCTCGATGTCGAACACCATGTCTAGGCGCGATAGCTCCAGGACCTTGCGCACGGGCGGGCTGGGCCGTAACAAGACGAAGCGCCGGTTCTGGCTGGAGCTTTCGCGGAGTCCCTCCACCAGGGTGGCGACACCTGAGCTGTCCATGTAGGCAACCTGCTCCAGGTCCACCGCCAGGACATCGGCCGAAGCGGGAACTTCCTCCACCACCGCCTTGCGCATTTCCGGCGAACTGTACAGGTCCACCTCGCCCGAGACCCGGACCGTCCACGTCCCTTGGTCTTCTTCTGTTTGGATAGCCACGTCCCCTGCTCCCTTCTCCGGCCTCACGCGCCGCCGCGGGGCGCCGCTCCGGCGCCTCCGGGCCAGGCCAGCCGCATGGTGACCCGATTTCCGCCGCGTTCTCCGGGGGCGTATGACACCTCATCGAATACGCGATACATTATCTGCACGCCCAGGCCGCCGGGCGCGGGCGGTTGGACCTCGCCGGCGCCCAACTCCCGCCGGCGCAGCAGCGTTGGGTCCGCCGTCTCGCCCTGATCCGCGACCTGCACCTCAAGGCCGGCGTCGTCCGCAAGAATCACAAGGTCAACCACTCCCGTGGTGGAAAAGTGGTACGCGTGGCGGATGGAATTGGCGCAGGCCTCGTCCACCGCCAGCACCACGTTGGCCGCAGCCTCGGCGCCAAGGCCTTGGGACTCCAGATAGGAGCGAAGAAAGGCCCGCACGGCCCTGAGCAGCTTGGGATCAGCCCTGACCTCCAAGCGCACATCGGGGTTCATGGCCCCAGATACCGCATCGCGATGAGGGTGCAGTCGTCATGGGGCACGCCGGGGCTGCAATGCGCGCCCACCTTGCCAAGGAGCTCCGCGGCGAATTCCTTCGGCTTCGCTTGGCGCCGGGAGCGGGCGAACGCCATCAGCGCCGCTTCGCCGTATTCCAAGGCCGTCGCCGCGGCCTCGCCCACGGGCCCGCCTTGCCGCGCTTCGATGACGCCGTCGGTGTACAGCAGCACCATTTCCCCGGGCGCGAGCTGGGCCTCGCCCTCGCTCCATGCGAACTCGGGCAGCACGCCCACGGGCGGACCGGACGCGTGGCCGCACTCCCACACGTCCTCCGCGCCGAGGACGATGGGCGCATGATGGCCCGCGTTGGCGCAACGAAGCTTGCCCGTGGCCACGTCCAACTCCACATAGGCCATGGTGCAGAAGATGCCCCGGGTCTGCCGGCTGCTCTGGGCGGTGTTCAACGCCTGCAAGACCGCCGACGGCGACGGCTCCTCCAGGACGCGGATGCGGAACTCGGCCAGCAGCCGGGCCATGGTCAACGCCGCGGGAACGCCCTTGCCGCTCACGTCGCCGATGAGGATGCCCGCGCGGCCGGGCCCGGGCTCCACGAAGTCATAGAAGTCGCCGCCCACCACCTTCGCCGGCTGCGTCTCGC
>SLHB01000349.1 GCA_007136375.1 Candidatus Hydrogenedentota bacterium | reverse complement strand
CGGATTGATGACGAGGCGGTAGGAGTTGGGATCCACGATGGTGCACAGGGGCGAGCCCGATGAGATCATGCTGCCCGTCCGCGCGTGCAGTTCCGTGACGATGCCCGCGATGGGCGCGCGGACGGTGAGGTGGTCCAGTTGGATGCGCTGGCTTTCCAGACTGGCCAAGCTTTGCTCGTAGGCGAAGCGGGCGCTCTCGTATTCCGCCCGGGGGATGATGCCCAATTCGTAGCCGCGGCGCGCCCGGTCCAACTCGGTCCGGTGTTGCCGGAGCTGGACTTCGGTCTGCCGGAGGGACGACTCGGCCTCGCGTTTGTCCAGTTCGGCAAGGATGTCGCCCTGGTTGACGATGTCGCCCTCGTCCACATGTATGCTAGACGCGCGGCCGACGGCTTCCGCCATCACTTCGACGCGATGCTCGGCTTCCACCCGCGTCGTGGTTTCAAAGTAAGCCGAAATATCGCTGCGGTGAGGCAGTTCGACTTCCACAGGGATCGCCAGGGTCTCCCGGTCCTCATCGCCGTTCGCGTCGCCGTCCCCCTCGGCGGTGGCGGTTAGGCCGCCTATGTTGCATCCCGCCAGGGCGAGCGCGCCCGCCATGGCGATGATGAGCATCGCGGCTAATCTGCCCATGTGTCCTCCTAATTTGCGCACGGCCGCCGGGCTGGCGCCGTGTTGTAACGAGATTGGCCTGGTCCGTTGGTGTGTCGTTTTTCTTGGGTTTGATGGCGATCTCAAGGAGCATCGCCGAGGTTTCGCTGGAATTCGCGAGAGAACCCACGCATTAGACTCTGGTCCGGCCCGGTTGTTCACGAGTTTTAGACTGGACTGCGGGGTAAGCGGTTTCAGAGGCGCCGCCCCGCTATTCTGGCAGGGCGCGCCACGCCTCCAGGAAGCGCCCGCCCCGCTCTAGGCGTTGGATGCCCAGGCGGGTGAGGGCGAAATCGTAGCGGACCGGATCCCCGGGCGCCCAGCGGGCGAAGGCCCGCGTGACCTCGAGGGCGGTGGCGAGGCCTCCGCTTCTACGCCGGGTCAGCCCAAGGGTCTGGGCAATGCGTAGCATGTGGGTGTCCAAGGGCACGATGAGTTGCGCCGGCGTTACGCCCGTCCAGCCGCCGGGATCGACGGCGTCCCGCCGGACCATCCAGCGCAAGAACAAGTGGAGCCGCTTGCACGCGCTCCCTTTGGCCGGGTCCGGCACGAGATATCCGCAGGCGCGGTCCGGCGCCGCGCGTAGCCGATCCGCGAGATGGCCCACGCCCGCGAGCGGCCCGTCCCGGCCGCCGTTGAAACCGGCGAGAAACGCGGCCTCCAGAGAGCCGTGGGCGCGCCGGACCTCCCGGACGCCCCAAAGGAGTCCCGCAAGTTCGGCCGTTTTCACATACCGGTACTGAAACCCCTTGCAGCGCGCTTCGATCGCGCGCTGATTCAGGCGCGCCAGATCCGCCGCCGGGGCGGGAAACCGGCCCAGCGCGTCCGCGGCCGCCGCCTCGATGCCGCTGGCTTTCCCAAAGGCGAGGGCGGCCGCCACGAGCGCGGTCACTTCCCGGTCGGCCGGATCCGCTTGCGTCAGCACGGGGGTGAGGGGGTCCGGCGCGACATGCCGCCGATCGTTGAAGTCGCGGTAGAGTTCTTCGAGCAAAGCCAGGCGGCTGAGGGGCGTCCGATCAAGCATTCACGTGGTTTCGTTGGGGTTCCCGCCGCGCTGGCTGCGGCGCGGCGTTTTCGGAAAGCGCCTCCGTGGCGCACATGACCTGGTCAACCCGCCGCGATTCCAAAGCGCTGTTCCAGGGCAAAACTGCGGAAACATCAGCGTCGTGCCGAAGGCTGGTGAGCCGGGGCGCGGGTTCGCTAGACTTGACTTGCTATTCCTGCTTAATTTGCCGCATTATAGAGAAAGGCGGGCCGAGGGTTCTAGTGGCCTACTGGGGCCTCCCGCCGCGAGGGGGCCGCGTCAGGCGGGCAACGTCCGGTGTGTTTCACGGCGGACGGCGCCCGTTGTACTGGCAACGTGGAGGAATTGCAGATGGAAATGGCGGGAAGGCAACAACGCCAGTCCGATCCGCTCGTATTGGATTATGAGTCGTTGTACCGGAGCTATACGGCGTTGCTGCGGGAGGTGGAGTACCTCTCAACGCTCCGGGAGATCAGTCTCGCCATCAACACCAGCCTGGACCTTCACGACACGCTGAAGCACGTGGCGAGTGTGTTGGAAGGCGCGCTCGAGGCCCGGCGCATCGTCATCTACGAGTACGACGAGGAGACGGGGGATATTAAGCCGCTTATCGCCCGGTTCAACGGCGAGACGATTGGCCACAGCCGCTTGGCGGAGGAACACATCGAGCCCCGCAACTCCATCGTGCCCCAAGCCATCCGCGAGCGCAGGGTCATCGTGGAGTCAACGGACTACCCCGCGGAAGTGTGCATCCCCCTCGCCGCCAATAACCGCATACTCGGCGCGCTCCACGCCGAGGAGCCCGAAGAAGGGAAAACCTTCACCCACGCCGACGAGAATCTCTACCGTAGCCTTGGCGCGCAGGTGGCGGTGTCCATCAATAACGCGCGGCTCTACGCCATGGCCGTTACAGACAGCCTCACGGGGCTCTACGTCCGCCGTTACTTCGACTTGCGCCTGGAAGAGGAGTTCAGCGCCGCCGAGCGGTACCGGCGGATGTTTTCGGTCCTCCTCATCGACATCGATCACTTCAAGGCTTTCAACGACACCCACGGCCACCAGACGGGCGACGCGGTGCTCTGTCAGTTCGCGCAACTCATCTCGGGCAACACGCGGAAATCCGATATTTGCTGCCGCTACGGCGGCGAGGAAGTGGCGGTGATCCTGCCGGAGACCCGGCTGCATGAAGCCGCCGTTCTCGCCAACAAGTTGTGCGCGCGGATCCGGGAGCATTCGTTCAAGGGCGACGAGGGGCAAGAATTGCACGTGACGGCGAGCTTCGGCGTGGCGGCCTATTCGCCTTCCTTCGAGAAGCCTTCCAAGATGATCACCGCCGCCGACCGGGCCCTGTACCGGGCCAAGGCCAGCGGCCGCGACCGGGTCGCCCTCGCCGAGCTGTAACGCATTCGGGCCCCTATGAGCGCGGAGTTTAGCGTTTGAGGATGCCGCCCCGCCCTTGGCTGAGGTAGATCCCCTGGAGGTTCATCTTCAGCTCGTCGGGGTTATCCGACCACCATTCCGCCTCGTTCTGTGTGATGAGCCGGTCCTTCACCAGCTCCACGAGGCTCATGTTGAAGCTCTGCATCTGCTCTTCTTTCCCCGCCGCAATGGCCACAGGAATTTGCTTGATCGCATTGTCTTTGATGAGACCCGCGATGCCCGGCGTATTGAACATGACCTCCACGGCGGGCACGCGGCCTTCGCCGTCCGATGCGGGGATGAGCCGCTGGGCCACGGCCGCCCGAAGCTGAAGCGAGAGCTGGTGGCGCACCTGTTGCTGCTGGTTCGACGGGAACAGGTCCATGATGCGGTCGATGGTCATCATGGCGTTGGTGGTGTGCAAGGTGCTGAAGACCAAGTGCCCCGTTTCGGCGGCGGAAATGGCCGCCTGGAAAGTCTCCGCGTCGCGCATCTCGCCGATGAGAATGATGTCGGGATCTTCGCGCATCACGGCGCGGAGGGCCACGTAGAAGTCTTTCGTGTCGATGCTGACTTCACGCTGGGTGATGATGCTCTTCTTGTTCTCGTGGAGGTATTCGATGGGGTCCTCCAGCGTGACCACGTGAAGCCGTTTCGTCGCGTTGATCTTGTCGATGATCGATGCCAGCGTCGTGGATTTACCACTGCCTGTCGTGCCCGTGATAAGCACGAGGCCGCGGGGGAGGCTCGCAATCTTATCCATGCTGCGCACGGGCAGGTGGAGCGCCTCGAAGTCGAGGATCTTCGACTTCACATAGCGCATCACGATGCCGACAGAACCCCGTTGCCGCAGACAGTTCACGCGGAAGCGGCCCAGGCCGGGATAACTCACCGCGACGTCGTAGTCTCCCGACTCCATAAAGCGCTCTAGCTGCTTTTCGTTCAGAATTTCCCCTAGAAAGCGCTCCGTGTCCTCGGGCGCGAGGGCGTCGTCGCCGACAAAGCGGATGACGCCGTCGACGCGGATGGCGGGCGGGCTCGCCACCGTGAGGTGGACGTCCGACGCGCCGTGTTTCACACCATAGGTCAGTATCTTCTGAAGGCTTAGCATATGTGTCTCTTTCCCCTAGTCTGCAACTGGCGGCGTCACACTCAGCACAATTATACCAGAGCGATCATGTGGTTGGCGGGACGCATGCGGGATCATTGGCGTGGAAGGCCGTGGACACGGCGCGGCGGAGGCGGCGTCCCCGCTGGATTATCGGCATGGGAGGGAGAATCATTCACTCCGCGAGCCGGCCCGCGTTCCGCTTCACTTTCTCGGCGATCGCGATGATCGCCTCCATGTCCGCCTCCGAGCCAAGCAAGATGGGATGGGCGAACCACAGGCCACTGTTGTAACACAAGTCTGTCGCCACGGGGCAAGGTTCGGCGCGGCAACCGGGGTGGTTCTTGAACACGGGTTGCTCGTGGAGGGGCAGGGGATAGCCCGGCGTGACCGGCAGGCCCTCGGCTTGCGCGGCCGCCACGAAACGCTCCCGGGAGCATCCGAAGGATTCGGGATCGAGCCGGATGCAGTAAAGATGGTAGGCCCGCCGGGTGATTCGCTCGTCGCCCGGCTGGGGCGTGAGGCCTTCGATGGCGCCGAGGGCTTCATTGAGGATGGCCGCGTTGGCTTCCCGCCGGGCCGTGTGGTCGTCCAAGCGGGAAAGCTGGCCCAGCAACAGGGCCCCCGTGAACTCGGTGATCCGCGCGTTCGTGCCCAGGCTTTCATGATAGTACCAGGGACCGTCCTTGGCGCGGCCGCAATTGATGATGGACCAACAGCGATCCATGTACGCTTCGTCGTCACTGGTAATGGCGCCGCCCTCGCCCGCAGCGACGTTCTTACTGCCGTAGAAGCTGAACACGCCCGCGTGTCCAAGCGCTCCCGCGCCCTTGCCGCGCCACTTGGCGCCCCAGGCGTGGCAGG
>SLHB01000352.1 GCA_007136375.1 Candidatus Hydrogenedentota bacterium | reverse complement strand
GGACGTAACTCTCCAGATACTTCCTGACGCTTTCCAGCTTCGCATCAGTCCAACTGCCGCCGAACTCCGCTTGCGTCATTTGTTCTCCCCTTCCTAATAACCATTGTATGTTTGGGCGGAATCTGTTGCAAACGCCCAAGCATATTGGCATTCTCAGATGATTCTGAACGGCTTCGTTGGCCCTGAGAAGAGGAAGACGATGCGCCAGACGCCTGTTTGCATAGCCGCTTTGACGGAACAGCTCCGCGCGCTTGGGGTGACGCCAGGCGGCGTGGTTGTCGTGCATTGCGCCTTTTCCCGTATCGGTCCCGTGGACAAGGGGCCCGAAGGGCTCGTCGCGGCGTTGCGCGCCGCCATAGGGCCCGAGGGCACGTTGGTCATGCCGAGCATGGCCGACGATGATGACCGGCCGTTCACGAAGGAGGAGACCCCCTGCCGGGCCATGGGCGTGGTGGCGGACACGTTCTGGCGGCTCCCCGGCGTGCTCCGCGCGGACAGCCCCCACGCCTTCGCGGCCGCCGGGCCGGAGGCCGCGCGCATCACCGCGCCGCAGCCTGTCGACGTGCCCCACGGCCTGGACAGTCCCGTGGGACGGGCGTACGAGTTGGACGGCCAGGTCTTGCTCCTCGGAGTCGGCCATGACGGCAACACAACGGTCCACCTGGCGGAAAGTCTCGCGGGCGTACGCTACCGCTGTCAGCAGCGCGCCGTCGTGTGGCGGGATGGCCAGCCGGCCGCTATTGAGTACGGCGAGATCGACCATTGCTGTGAACGCTTCGCGCTCGTGGACGATTGGCTTGACGCCGCCGGGCTGCAACGGCGCGGAACGGTGGGCCATGGCGAAGCGCGGTTGGCCCGGTCCCGGGACATCGTGGTGGTGGTGAAGGCGCGGCTGCTTCAAGACGAGACCATCTTCCTCCATCCCCCTGGCCACGACGCCGAGTGCGACGAAGCCCGCGCAAGCCTGGGGCCTTGACAAGACCCCTCTTATAACGGGGTTGAGACAGTTCCTTGCGCAGATTAGCGTAGAGGGGCCGGGAAGGCTCGGAGTTGGTTTCTAGCAACGGCGGCGGGGGAGGCGAGTCACAGGTGTTGTCCGATGCCGGAGGGAGCGGAGAGCGGCGCTTCAAGGCGGACCGCCCCGGGGCGTGTAGCTCACCATGGAACGTAGACAAGCAGGCCAAGGAATCCGCCCAGGGCGATCCTTGGCCTGCTTGGAGTCGAGCGCAAGCGCTCCGAGTCAACTTGGCCGCAAACGGCTACTACAAATCGAGGTGCGCGTTGGCGTATTCCCAAAACGCTTCCGGGCTGCTCTGAAGCTGGCGCAATTCTTCGTCAAACAGTCTCGTATCCCGATAGTCTCGTAGCGTTCCATCGGGAGTGATTCGATAGAGCTGTCCGACGACGGGAACGGTAAGGCCATGCGTATCCGCGTCCGGCCCGGGATCCTCTGGGAGCAATTGCCGAAGCATGGATCGAAACCGAACGTTGCGCTCCTGTTGTGCCGCCGACACTTCTTCACTCCCCAGATCCGGCAGAATGCAAAGCATTTCGTAGAGAAACAACACCTCCATGTGAGGAGAATCGCCCCACGAGTGGGAGTCCGGCAGCGGCTCTCCGTCATCTCCGGTCATTGCGAGCGTCAGCAGCTCTAGCACAAGTTCGGCCAACTCCGGCCTATTGTCTGCTAAGTGATTGTCGAGGACAAGAGGCGGCGTTCTGCCCTCCTCCATCGTATAATCCTCGCTCGTTGTTCCGACCAAGACGGTGAGCGCCCGCCGCGCAATAGCGTGATTCGCACGTACATCTTCTTCAAGCATCGCGTACAAATCCGCCAATGTAGCATCGACATCACTTAGCCAGAGCAACCCCGCCGCGGACGCGACACGGATGTCCGGTTCAGCGGTCTCATCGTGAAAGCGCATCTGCAGCCAGGGAATCGCATCCCCTACGGCCGGGCTCTCATCAACATCAACCAAGACGGCTTCGGCGATTGCGCCCGCGCGCTGCTCCACGGCTTCATTGGATGCTTCGATCTCGGCCAGTTGGCCGACAACGTCGGCGCTCGCTGACGGAGAAAAGGCCAACAGGCACAGAAACGCTCCTGTTACGCCCATCAAGCTTGCCCTAGTGTACATTTTGCTGCCCTCCATTCGGTTCTCAATTCCTTGCCAATGTGCTGGTCCGGCTGTCGTCTCCGACTATGTCCAAGTCCGACGTGTACATGGCGTGAGTTGGAGGAGCTGACGCGAGGGCGAAAACGGCGCCAAGAAGCCATGGAAGGCTGAGGCGGGAGAGTGTTCCGCTCGGAGATCGGAGTCTCAGTGCGTTACGGGGGGGGGGGCAATAGCAGTTTCTCATGGTGGTACTCTTTCCTCGTGTCCGTCACGTCCCTTCCCCAAGGGCCTTACATAACGTATACCGTAGCATAATCGAAATGGCTTGTCGACCCCTTCGGTTAAATTAGATTACATGCGTCAAATATGCCGAAACCCGCCGCAGCCTGTCGATGTGCCCCACGGCCTGGACAGTCCCGTGGGCGGCGTGTCCTGGCGTCTTTCCGCGAAATGCCGCCGGCCCCGGGCGATTTCTTCCATTTGGCGCGGCGAGCGTGGCACAATAGACATCTGTCCGGCCTGGGCGCGGCGTGCGCATGGGCGGGGGTCAGACGGGGGGACGTCCTGTCCCCGGGCGCGGCGCCTTTCCGTATCAGATTCGATGGTTTCAGGAGCAGACATGAGTACGATTCAGGTTCAATTGCCCGACGGTTCGCGGAAGGAACTGCCCGAGGGCGGCACGGCGGAGGATCTTGTGCAGGCCATTGGCCCACGCTTGGCCAAGGCCGCGACGGGCGCGCGCGTTAACGGCGAGGTGACGAGCCTCATGACTCCCCTGCGCGATGGGGACCGCGTGGAAATCCTCACCTTCGCGGATCGGGATGGGCAGGACGTGTTCCGCCACAGCGCGGCCCATCTCATGGCCTCGGCCATCAAGCGGGTCCGCCCCGATGTGAAGCTCGCCATCGGTCCGCCGATTGAGGACGGTTTTTATTACGACATCGACGCGGATCCCCCCTTGTCCGAGGAGGATTTTCCCCGGTTCGAGGAGGAAATGGCGCGGATCGTCAAGGAAGACAGCCGGTTCGAGCGTATAGAAGTCTCCAAGGAAGAGGCCCTCCGTTTCTTCGGAGAGCAGGATGAAGTCTATAAGATCGAGTTGATCAACGACCTCGAGGATGGGGCTATTACCTATTACAAACACGGCGAGTTTGTTGACCTTTGCCGCGGGCCGCACTTGCCGTCAACGGGCCGGATCAAGGCCTTCAAGCTCCTGAGTCTGGCCGGGGCGTACTGGCGGGGCGACGAGAAGCGGCCCATGCTCCAGCGCGTCTACGGCGCCGCGTTCCCGAGTAAGAAGGAGCTGGACGAGCATCTGAAGCGCCTGGAAGAGGCGCAAAAGCGGGATCACCGCCGTCTTGGGAAACAGCTCGGCCTGTTCAGTTTCCACGGCGAAGGCCCCGGTTTTCCTTTCTTCCATCCCAAAGGCATGACGGTGATGGAGGAGTTGCTCGCTTATTGGCGCGAAGAGCACCGCAAGGAGGGCTACGGCGAGATCCGCACGCCCATCATGCTCGACCGCAGCCTCTGGGAGCGCTCCGGCCATTGGGACCACTACCGCGAGAACATGTACTTCAGCCAGATCGACGAGCGCGACGTGGCCATCAAGCCCATGAACTGTCCCGGCGCCATGCTCGTGTACAAGACGGGCATGCGCAGTTACCGCGAGCTTCCCTTGCGCCTGGCCGAGCTCGGCACGGTGCACCGCCACGAGAAATCCGGCGTGCTCCATGGGCTCACCCGGGTGCGCATGTTTACCCAGGACGACGCGCACATCTACCTCACGATTGACCAGGTGCAAGACGAGGTTATGACACTTATCGATTTCGTGGACCGCATGTACGCAGTGTTTGGCCTGGAGTACCACGTGGAGCTGAGCACGCGTCCGGAGAAGTCCATCGGCAGTGAGCAGGACTGGGAGACCGCGACGGAAAGCCTGCGCGCGGCCCTGGACCGCAAGGGCCTGGCGTACAAGGTGAACGAAGGCGACGGCGCCTTTTACGGCCCGAAGATCGACTTCCACATCCGGGATTGCTTGAAGCGATCCTGGCAATGCGCGACCATCCAACTCGATTTCGCCATGCCCGAGAAGTTCGATTTGGAATACATGGGATCCGACGGCGAACGGCGCCGGCCGGTCATCATCCATCGCGTCATCTATGGCGCCATCGAACGCTTCTTCGGCATCCTTGTGGAGCATTTCGCGGGCGCCTTCCCCGTCTGGCTCGCGCCGGTGCAGGTCATGGTGGTGCCCGTGGGCGAGCACTTCAACGACTACGCGCGCCAGGTCCGGGAAGTCCTTTTCACCGAAGGATTCCGGGTCGACGCTGACTTGCGTGACGACACCATGAAATACAAGATACGCGAGGCCCAGAACCAGAAGATCCCCTACATGCTCGTTGTGGGCGAACGGGAACAGGCGAGCGGCGCCGTGGCGGTGCGTCACCGGAAGCTCGGCGACCTTGGCGCCATGCCGCTAGACGCCTTCAAGAGCCGTCTCCACGGCGAAATCCACGCCAAAGCCCTTGACCCCGAGGCCGCGGACTCGCGCAGCCAAGCCGCCGCGACGTGAGGCGTCTGGCCCGGGCTTTAGCGGAAATACGGAGTGTTTCCGATGCGGATCGAGCGATTCAGATACGTTGACAAGGCGCTACAGTGGGAACTCCAAGACGCATCGTTCTCGGATCTCACGCTTTTGGTTGGCGTTTCCGGCGTTGGGAAGACGCAGATCCTCCGCGCGTTGCTCAACACCAAGGGGATCGCATCAGGCACCGCCCGGAACGGCGTGTCTTGGGAGATGGTGTTCTCCACGAAGGATCGCCGCCGGTACCGGTGGCGCGGCGAGTACGAGACTCGGGAACAACTTGTCCCGGTGCAACCAGACTATCTTGAGGACGACCAGCCTTCGACGCGTGAGCGCCCAAGAATCCTTTGTGAATCCCTCTTCGTCGATGATGAAG
>SLHB01000495.1 GCA_007136375.1 Candidatus Hydrogenedentota bacterium | reverse complement strand
TGGCTTTGTGGAATACCGTGACCGTGTTGCGATTCCGCTCCCGCGCGTACTTGAAGGCGAAGCGGGCGATCCGTTCGCAGGCCGGGCGCGTGGCGATCTTCAGGCTCTGCACCACGCCGGGCGCGACTTCGTTTTCGATGCCCGAATAGAGGCCCTCCGTGTTTTCCCGGACGACCACGATCTCCACGTTCTGGTACCGTGTCGTGATCCCCGGCATGGAGCGGACCGGGCGCACGGCGGCGTACAGATTCAGCGCCTTGCGCAGTTGCACGTTGACGCTGCTGAACCCCTTGCCGATGGGCGTTGTAACCGGGCCTTTTAGGGCCACCCCATGGGCGCGGACGGCGTCCAGGGTCTCTTCCGGCAACACGTCGCCATGGGTCTCCACCGCGCTGGCGCCCGCCGGCAGGGTCAGCCACTCGATGTCCGCGCCCGCGGCCTCTAGGACGCGTTGCGTCGCCTCCGCGACTTCGGGGCCAATGCCGTCCCCCGGAATGAGACACACCTGTCGGGCCATGCGCGCACCTCCTCTTACTGTGAACGGACTCCAGGCGGGCTTGGCGGGTGGGCGTAGCGTCCCGCGCGCCGCGCGGTCCCCTTGTCAACGGCTGGGACGGGCAAGCCTAGCACGGCCGATCCACGGGATCAAGCGCGCCGCGTCCGCCGCGCGCGCATGGCGCCTTCCTTAGCGCTGTTCTTCGCCGTCCGCGCTGTTGATTCGCGGGTTCTTGGCGCGTATCGTGGCCCTTTCGACGGCCTGGCGGAGCACGAGCAAGGAGAGGTCCGATGACCAAGGGAAGACACGTTTGCGCGTTGTTTGCGGTTTTGATCGTCATATGCCTGGCCGCGAGGCAAGGCGCCGCGGATGGCCCGGAAAGGCCGAATGTGGTCATCATCTTCACCGATGACCAGGGCTACGGCGACGTGGGCGTCTACGGCGCCCGGGGCTTCGAAACGCCACATCTGGACCAGATGGCGGCGGAGGGGGTTCGTTTCACGGAATTCTACGCGGCCTCGCCTGTGTGCACGCCTTCCCGCGCGGCCCTCCTCACGGGCAGCTACCCCATCCGCGTTGGATTGCCAAACGTGCTGGGGCCAGGTTCGGACATCGGAATGAGCGCGGACGAACTGACGCTGGCGGAGATGCTCAAGGCCGAAGGATACGCCACCGCCATATACGGGAAGTGGCATCTCGGCCATCACCCCGAATTTCTGCCCACGCGTCACGGCTTCGACGAATTCCATGGCATCCCCTATTCGAACGATATGTGGCCCTACCACCCCACAGCGGATCATTTTCCGGACTTGCCCTTGTTCGAGGGTGAAGAGGTGGTGAATGCGGCGGTGCAGGCGGACGATCAGAAGCAATTCACCAAGGAATTCACGGAACGGGCGGTGGCGTTTATCGAGGCTCACCGGGATGAGCCTTTCTTCGTGTACTTGGCCCATCCCATGCCCCATGTGCCCTTGTACGTATCCGAGGCCTTTGAAGGCGTGTCCGAGTTGGGGCTCTATGGCGATGTGATCATGGAGATCGATTGGTCCGTGGGACAGATTCTCGAAACCCTGCGGGATCTGGAGCTGGATGAGCAAACCCTCGTGCTTTTCGCCTCCGACAACGGGCCGTGGCTGGTCTACGGCGACCACGCGGGCTCTTCCGGGCCGCTGCGGGAGGGCAAGCACACCACCTGGGACGGCGGGACGCGCGTTCCCTTCATTGCGTGGTATCCGGGACAGATTCCCGCCGGCGCCGTGTGCCGCGAACCCGCCATGACCATCGACCTTATGCCCACCATCGCGGGCCTCACGGGCGGCGCGTTGCCTGAGCATCCCATCGACGGCAAGGATATCTGGCCCCTGCTTCGAGGCGATGACGAAGCCAGGACGCCCCAGGAGGCCTACTTCTTCTACCACGGCCAGGGGAACCGCGTCCTTCAGGCCGTCCGCTCCGGCCACTGGAAGCTTCACTTCCCCCATGGCTACCACACCGTGGTAGAGCCGGGGACCGATGGCCAGCCGGGCGAGGCCACGCAGGGAGAGACGCCGCTGGCGCTGTTCGACCTTAAGAACGACTTGGCCCAGCAGACCAACCTCGCCAGTGTCTATCCAGCCGTGGTGGAGCGTCTGGAGGCCCTTGCGGACGAGGCGCGCGTGGAACTGGGCGACGCGCGGCTGGACATGGAGGGCGCGGGCGTCCGTCCGCCGGGCCGGATCGATGGGGAATAGGGCGCCGGCATGGCGAAAACACCGGGACAGACGGTGAACCGGCGCCAACGCGCGTTGGTTATCGGCCGCATGCCCGTGCTCGAAGCCTTGCGCGCGGGCAAGCGCGAGCCGGCCGCCCTTCACTACCTTCGCGGCGCGAAAGGGCTCAACGCCATTCTGAACGCCGCCGGGGATATCCCAGCCCGGGCTTGCGAACGCCGCGAGCTGGACCGCCTGGCGAAGGGCGAGGTCCATCAGGGCGCGGTGCTGGAGGCCGAGCCCTTGCCCGTGGAGAAGGGCGACGCCTGGGCCCAGGGGCCGTTCCCGGAGACGGCGATGGCCGCCGTCCTCGACGGCGTGGAGGACCCCCACAACTTCGGGGCCATTGTCCGTTCCGCCGCGGCTTGTGGCGCGGACGCCGTGGTGTTCGCCCAGGACCGGGCCGCTCCGTTGTCGCCCACCGCCGTGAAGAGCGCCGCCGGCGCGATGGAGTACGTCACCTTGGTGGAGGCCGCCAACCTGGTCCGTTGCGTCCAGCGCATGCGCGAAGCGGGCTTCTGGATGACCGGCCTGGACGCCCAGGGGCCCACGTTGATCTGGGACACGGACCTGACGGGGCGGACCGGCGTCGTCATCGGCAGCGAGGGCAAGGGCATGCGGCGCTTGGTGCGCGCGGCCTGCGACGCGCTGGCGCGGATCCCCCTGGAAGGCCCTATCACATCCCTGAACGCCTCCGTGTCCGCGGCCATCGCGTTCGCGGAAAGCATGCGCCAGCGCCGGGGCAGAGGCGGGGCGGAGTGAACGCGGGCCTCTACATCCGCCAGGGAAAGAAGAAGTCGCGCAGGCCGCGGTTCAGGTAGTCGTCGCCTGCGCCAGAGATAGACGTAGCAGGATCTCCGCCTTCCCGGGCCGCGCACTCCCGGATGAGCAACTCGTACGCCGCCATGGACACCGTGGCGATCCAGACGAGGGCGAGGAAGCAGAGGAAGGGCGGGAAGGCGATGGCCAAGGCCGTGGCGGCGAGGGCGTGGACCGCCAAGCCCGCGCTGAGGACAGGCCGGGCCGCGGCGGCGAGGGCGGCCGTCCGCGCCGCGTCGATGGCGCCGCGCCGCCGGTGCGCCAACGCCGGGGGAAGCCAGGGAAGGACCAGCGCCAGCCCCGCGAGGCCCGCCAGATTCACGGCGCTGAGGGCCGCGCCCAGCAGCGGCGCGTGGTCCGCGAGGATGACGGGGTAGTACAACGCGCCGGCGCCAAGGCCCGCCGCCAAGAACAACGCGGCCATGCCGAGGGCGGCCGCTCCCCGGGCGTGGAGCCGGACCCCTTCCAGAAAGGCGGCCACGGAAGCCTCCCCCTCCGCGATGGCCGTCATGGCGAAATGGGCCGCGCCGCCCCCAAGGACCGGGCCCGCCACGCCCACGGCGAGGATCGCCAAGCCCGCTCCCAACAACGGGTGTCCCCCCGCCACGAGGGCCAACCCGGCGCCCAAAGGCAGGATCGCCGCGGCGGCCCAGGCCGCGTTGCACAAGACGAGCGCGCCCAGATGGTCGTGGACGATCCAGAAGGCCATGCGGAACGCGCGGGTCAGCATGGCGGCGCCGTACTCAGAAGAGTTCGGCGGTCTGGAACACCTGGACGCCGCTTTGCCGGCGCAATTCCGTCATCCACTGATCGTAGCGCCGTTGCGCCCGCTGTTGCCGCAACTCCGCGGAGATGGCCGCGCGCACCTCGTCCAAGGGCGCGACGTCCGCGTCCTCCCGCGCGTCCGCCTTCAGCAAGCTGACGCCGAAGTCGGTGTCCAGGGGTTCGGTGACTTCGCCCTCGGCCAGGGCGAAGGCCGCCGAGTTCAAGGGCTCGACCAGATCGCCCTGCTGCTGCCAGCCGAGGAGCCCGCCTTGGGGCCCGTCAAGGGCCTGCGAATGCTCCCGGGCCAGATCTTCGAAGCTCGCGCCCGCTTCCAATTCCGCGAGGATTTCCTCCATCTGGGCGTGGGCCGCTTCCCGTTCCGCATCGTTGTCCGCGGCGAGGAAGATCTGGCGCACGCGGACGCGTTCCGGCCGTTGGAACTGGTGCAGGTTCTCCTGATAGTACTGGGCCACGTCGGATTCCGAGACGGTGACGGCGCGCTCGAACTGCTGCCGCCGCTGCATGCCCACTTGGATGGCCATGGATTGACGGCGGAGCCGGCTGCGCAATTCGCTCATCGTCTCCCCGGCCTGTTGCAGATCTTGCTGAAAGGCCTCTTCCGAGGGGTAATGTTGGCGCAACTCTTCCAGGCGCTGATCGATCACGGTGGTGGGAATGTCCACGCCCAAGCGCCGGGCTTCCCGGGCCAGCACCGCGTTCTCGATGGCTTCATCCAAGGCCTGTTCGATGATCTCTCCGCGCCGGGCCTCGTACTCCGCCGGGTCCAGGTTCTGTTGGCGCAAGTCGAACAGCACGGGCGCGGCCTCGCTGCGGAGGTCGCTCAGGAGAATGACTTCCTCGCCGACGGTGGCGACGATGGCGTCCACCAATTCTCCGTGAGCGGGCAGGGGCGCGGCGGCCACGGCGAGCGCGGCGATGAGGAGACGGGCGCGTGTTGTCAGCCGGTTCATAAGGGGTACCCTATTGTTCTTGCCGAAAATCGGCGTTAATTCGCTTGTTAGTCATGTGAGATGATTCGAATTCAGGGGCCTTCACACGGCTTTCCGGTAAAGGCCGTTCGCAATCTTAGCATTCCCTCTAACGGGAGGCCAATGGTCCGCCGTTGATCCGAATCGCCGGATAAGCTTGGCTGGACATCGCTGTCCAGTCTCATATTCGTGCCGAGGAAGGAACAGCGGCTTTCACCCATCGGGTGAACGGACGTGGCCAACATCTGTCAGGCATGCGAAGG
>SLHB01000025.1 GCA_007136375.1 Candidatus Hydrogenedentota bacterium | reverse complement strand
GCCGCGTCCATGCCCTGACCTTCCAGGACGAGGCGGTATTCATTGCCGCCGAGCCCAATGATCTTGGCGGTGATGTCGCCGGTTCCCTGGCTTCCGGAATAGCTGCCTTCCCAGTTGCCGATAATCGGATTCACTTGGCCGCCCGCCAGCGCGCAGGTCAACAAACCCGCCGTCAGCAGAGCCGCGAGCGTGTGTTGGCGCATGCTTTCCCTCCTTCAACGTACTGCGTTTCCCGTTTCTCGCCGTCACTAACGCCGTTTTTGGCGCGTGGGGCCCCAGCGCCAGTCCCGGCGCGCGGTCATTTCGCGCGCGCCGGGGCCAGCGCCCGTCTCTCTAGTAAACGGATGCGGCGGCGTGGAATCAAGTCCCATCCCCGCAGAAGGCGCCTGTGCCGGCGGGGCAGGGGACAGGTCTACGCCTCGCCCAGCAGCGTCACCGCTTCGTCGATCTCTTGCGTGTCGAGGAACCCGATGGTGATGGCGTGGATGCAGTCGAGGTTCGCCGCGAACTCAAAGCACTCTTCCTTACGATCCGCCAGGTCGCCCTCGCCAAGGATCTTCATGCCGATGAGCCCCTTGCCGTTCTCGCAAGCGCGCTCCAACACCGGCAACACCTCGTCGGTGGGCGCGTCCATGCGGTTGCCATAGGGGTTGATCCGCACGAGGATGGTGTCCACCCAGTCGCTTTCCACGGCCGCTTGGAGCGCGCCGAAGTCGTGACAGGAAACGCCGTGCGCGCGGATGCGGCCCTTGGCCTTGGCGTCCTCCATCACGTCCATGGCGTGGCCCATCTGGTTCGGCCAATCCTCGTCCATCAGACAGTGGAACAAGGCAAGGTCGATGACGTCCGTGTCCAGTTCCTGGTGATAGCGCTCCAAGTCCGCGGCCACCTGATCGCCGTCCCGCGAAAAGGTCTTGGTTTGCAACAACACTTTGTCGCGGTCCATGAACGACTTCATGGCGTCGCGAACGTAAGAGTGCGCGCCGTACATGTCGGCCATGTCGAAATAGCGCAGCCCTTGGTCATAGGCGTGCTCAAGCACCGCCATATAATGATTGTCGCCGCGCCGAGTCAATGCCGACTGGTTGTTGGACGCGCGGACGCCCGTGCCCATGCCGAGAAAGGTCGTTGTGATTCCTGTATTGCCCAGCATTTGGGTGGAGCACGCCTTCGGCGTCCCCGCGAAAGCCTTCGGCGCCGCCGCGCCTACGCCGTAAGCGGCGGCGATCGCGCCCGCGGAATGCTTCATGAAATCGCGCCGGTTGATTCGCATTGCTGTCTAGCCTCCGTTAGTCGTGAACGGCATCCGTTGTCAGGCTCTCATTCTACACAAACCGCCCTCCCACTGTCGTCATTCTCTGCAACTACTCCGGCCTGGGCGGCGGTGGTCGCCGGGCGGGGACCGCCAGGCGCGCGGTTTCTTGCGCATATACGTAGTTTTCATTTTTTTGACTAGAGGCCTTGACAAGCCCAAGCGGCGTTTGGTTTAATAGACCTGTCCCCAGACCAGCTTCCAGGGTGCGGCGGCAGGGGATCCACCAAAGCCATGTGGAGCGCGCGGACCCGTGGGGCGGGCCATTCACGTGGCTGGAGGCGCGCTTTGCGCGAATGTTCTTATGATGGATGCAGACATGGTGGTCAGCGCCTTGCCCCGCCGCGAGCAAGCGGGGCGCGTAAGCGCCGCCCGCTCCCAGTCCGTGGGAGCCGTCCCTTTCCAACGCGCGCGTTGCCGCCGCGCCGCCGATTCTTTCCAACGAAATCCATACACATAGGCGTTCCCGCGTCGCAATCCGTTCTGGCCAGGCAACGCCAGCGGCCGGGCGGGACCCGCGAACGCCACAGCAGAGGAGAAGGAACAATTAGTACGAACGATGGAGCGCCTCCAGCGCAAGACACCGAGCATGTGCGCGACACGGATCACTATACGGAGCAGTATACGTGGAGTTTCGTGGATAAATGGGATGAACTGATCGACTGGGATGGACGGGCGAACAGCGAAGGCAGCTTCTTCATCGACGTCCTCCGGGACCGCGGCGCGAAGCGCATTCTCGACGTCGCCACCGGCACGGGCTTCCACTCTTGCCGGCTTCTCGAAGCCGGGTTCGAGGTGGTGTCCGCCGACGGCAGCCCGGAGATGTTGGCGAAGGCCTTCGAGAACGCCCGCAAGCGGGGCCACCTGCTGCGCACGGTCCAAGCCGACTGGCGTTGGCTCAACCGGGACATCCATGAGCAGTTCGACGCGGTCATATGCCTCGGCAACTCCTTTACCCACCTCTTCAGCGAGCACGACCGCCGCAAGACCTTGGCGGAGTTCTATGCGACGCTCGAACACGACGGCTGCCTGATCCTGGACCAGCGTAACTACGACGGCATCCTGGATCGCGGCTTCTCCTCGGAGCACAAGTACTACTATTGCGGCGAGAATGTCTCCGCCGAACCGGAACACGTGGATGACGGCCTCGCCCGCTTCCGCTACCAATTCCCGGACCAGTCGGTGTACCACCTCAACATGTTCCCGTTGCGCAAGGACTATACGCGGCGGCTCATGCGCGAGGTCGGCTTTCAGCACGTCGAAACCTTGGCCGACTTTCAGGAGACCTACCGCACCGACGATCCCGACTTCTACATCCACATCGCGGACAAGGAGTACCGGGAAGAAGGGGAGGAGGGCAAGACCCAATGACCCAGGACCCAGCACGCTCCGTGGACGCCGCGCGGGAGTACTACAACAGCGCGGACGCCGACAACTTTTATCACACGGTGTGGGGCGGCGAGGACATCCACATCGGGCTGTACCAGTCGGAGACGGAGCCCATCTTCGATGCGAGCCGCAGAACCGTCGAGTACATGGCCGCCAAGCTGAAAAGCCTCGGCAAGGACAGCAAGGTCATCGACGTGGGCGCCGGATTCGGGGGCGCGGCGCGCTATCTCGCCAAGACCTTTGGTTGCGAGGTGGTCGCGTTGAATCTTTCCGAAGCGGAAAACGAACGGGATCGGCAGAAGAACAAGGAGCAGGGCCTCGACCATCTCGTCACCGTCGTGGACGGTAATTTCGAGGATTTGCCCTATGAAGACGGTAGCTTTGACGTGGTCTGGTGCCAGGATTCGTTTCTCCACAGCGGCAATCGCGGCCGCGTTGTCGAGGAGGCCGCCCGCGTGCTGAAGTCCGGCGGTGAATTCGTTTTCACGGATCCCATGCAGGCCGATGACGCGCCGGCCGAGAAGCTTCAGCCGATCTACGACCGCATCCACCTGGACAGCATGGGCTCGCCAGGGTTCTACCGACAGAAGGCGGCGGAATGCGGCCTGGAAGAGCTTGAGTTCGACGAGATGACCCATCAGCTCATCAACCATTACAGCCGCGTCCGCGATGAAATGCACAAGAAACGGGACGCCCTCCGCGCCAACGACGTGTCCGACGAATACGTTGAACGCATGGACAAGGGCCTCGGCCACTGGGTCGATGGCGGCAAGAACGGCTACCTGGTTTGGGGCGTGTTCCACTTTCGGAAGAAGTAGCGGGCTGTAGCGCCGCACGGCCGCGCTGGCGGACGGGAATCATCCGATTGCCGTACGCCAGCGCGGTTTTCTTTTGCGCCGCCCCCGGATTTCCCAACCCGGCGCCGGGAATGCTACATTGACGCCAAAGGGGGCCGCGCGGACCCGCGCGGTTCCGCCAAGGAAGATGCCGCCGAACCCAGGGCGGCGGTAAGGAAGGAGCGTTTCACGGCTTATGGTTGGATACGGGTATCGCGTGTTGGCCCTGGCGGCGGCCCTCGCGTTGGGCCTTTCCATGCTCTCCGCGGGCGCCGAGGCGCGGCGGGGCCTCGAAGTGTTGAAAGAGCGGTTCCGCGCGGACTTGCTGGACGGGTCCGTCAACGCGGACCGGGTCGAGCGCCTCGTGGCGTCCATCGAGGACGACGGAAACTGGCCCGGCATCGACTACGAAGACGTCTCGCTCACGGGCTTCCGGCACCGCGACCATCTGGACAACATGCTCCATCTCGCCCGGGCCTTGCAGAAGCCTGACTCCCCCTTCCATGGCGAAGGCGCCGTCCGCGAAACCGTGCTGTCCGCCCTCGACTTCTGGCTGGAGCATGACTTCATCGCCGACAACTGGTGGCACAACGAGATCGGCACGCCTACCCGGATGGCCGAGGTCCTGACCCTCCTTGAGCCCGTGTTGAGCGAAAGTCAATTAGACGACGGCGTAGCCATCATTTCCCGGGCGAATTTGGACGGCTTTGGGGCTAGACCCGGCGGCGACCTGGTCAAAATCGCTGAGATTATGGCCCAAGGCGCCGCGCTGGCTGGAGACGCGGCTGTGGCCGAGGCCGCGACGGAAGCTATCGAAAGCGAGTTGCGGATCACCACCGGACGTGGGATCCAGCCCGACTTCAGCTTCCATCACCGGCAGGACGGCGTCATCACCGTGGCCTACGGCCGGGGCTATGCCGCCGCCGTCGCCAACTACGCCGCGAAGGCCCAGGACACAGTCTTCGCGTTGCGGGAAGAGGACTTGCGCCTCGCCGTGGACCTGGAACTGGACGGCCTGCGTTGGATGCGCGTCCATGGCGTGTACACGAACCCGGGCGTGATGAACCGGGAGATCACGCGGCGCGGCGCCGTCTCCTCCGCCGGCCCGGAACGCGTCGAGCGCTGGCTCGAAGCGACGAACTACCGCCGCCAGGACCTGGAAGTGTTGCGCGACGTGCGCGCCGGCGCCCGCGAGCCCGCCTTCAACGGCAACCGCTTCTACTGGCGCTCGGACTACTTGGCCCATCAGCGCACGGCCTACTACGCGTCAACACGGATGTTCTCCAGCCGCAACCACAGCACGGAAGGGACGTACAACAGCGAGGGCCTGAAGAATCACCACCTCGCCGACGGGTCCAACTTCGTGTCCATCACCGGGCGCGAGTATGACGGCGTCTTTCCCGTTTGGGACTGGCAAAAGATCCCCGGGACCACCGTGGTGCAAAAGCCCGGCTTGCCCGGCGCGAACGCCGTGAAGAACCAAGGCCTCACGGATTTTGTCGGCGGCGCGTCGGATGATCAATACGGCTTCGCCGCCTTCGATTTCGAGAGCCCCCTGGATCCCCTAGAGGCGCGGAAGGCGTGGTTCTACTTCGACGACGCCTACGTCTGTCTGGGCGCGGGCATCGAATCGGACGGCGATTATCCCGTGGCGACCACCCTCAACCAGGCGCGGCTCGATGGCGCCGTGACGGTGAACGCCGGCGAAGGCGTGGAAGTCCTTGAATCCGGCGCCCACGCCGTCGACGGAGCCTCCTGGCTGCACCACGCCAGGATCGCTTATGTGTTTCCCGCCGGGACGCCGGTCCACGTGGAGAGCGGGCCCGCCTCCGGACATTGGCGCCGGATCACCGATCAGTCCTGGGCCACTGAAGAGGAAGTGACGGAAGACCTCTTCACCGCATGGCTGGACCACGGCGCGCGGCCCGGCGACGAGACCTACGCCTACATCGTCGCGCCCAACGTGGCCGCCGACGCCAGCGAGATCCAGCAGGCGGTGGACGGACTGACCGTCCTCGTCAACACGCCGGCCGTCCAAGCCGTGACGCACGACAGCCTGGGCGTGACCCAGTTGGTCTTCTACGAGGCCGGGGACCTGAACCTGCCGGACGGATCCGAAGTCGCCGTGGACCAACCGTGCCTCGTCATGCTCCGCCGGAGCGGCGGCGAGATCCAGAGCATCACCGTGGCCGACCCCACCCAGGCGTTGGAGACGCTGACGCTCCGCCTCTCGAAGGAACTGCACGGCGAACACGCCGAATGGGACGCCGGCGCCGGCCACACCCGCATCGCCGTGGACCTGCCGAGCGACGGGTACGCCGGACAAAGCGTGGTACTGACCTTCGGCGAATGACGTAGCGCCAGCGATGGCTCACAGGTCACTTGGATCGGCACATGATTTCCCAGTTTCGCGTACAGCACTACAAGGCCCTCCGGGATGTCACCTTGGAGCTGACGCCCATGCATGTCCTTATCGGGCCGAACGACTCCGGTAAGACCAGCTTGCTGGAAGCGCTCCAGATCTTGTCGCGGACCCTTGATCACGATCTTCAGGAGGCGATCCCAAAGCGGCCGCCGGAACAATTCTTCACCTTTGGCGACATGTCGTCTCCCATGGAACTGGCGGTTCGCATAAACGGGAATGCCGAGATGGGGGTTGAGTATCGCGTACAGCTGAATCGCTCGGGTGAGCATTGGACAGTTGCGGATTCCATCGCGGTCGATCCGTCCCAGGAGGTAGACCTGTCGTCGTCTCGCGATCCGAGTGGTCACTCGGGCGCGTTTGGTTGGCTACGGAATGAGGAGCAACGTGCCATGCAAGCCGGCGGCCCTCCGTCAGAGGAGATGGATAAGGCCCTGCGGAAGCTGGACCGGTCCCTCCGCGGCGCCCAGTTCTATCGGTGGATACCCCGCTTCCTGGCGTCGCCTGCGACGCTCAACGAGAGCCGCAGGTTTCGCATGGAAGAGAGCGGCTTCGGGCTGCCCACGATGCTCGACGACATTCTCGGCTACGACGTGGCGCTGTTCGGGAAGATTCAGGCCAGGTTCGCCGAAATCTTTCCGGAAGTGGAGCGGATTATCCTGCGGACTGAGCAAGGTTACAGCGAGCAGCCCGCGAGTTCCGAAAAAACGCCGAACACCTCCGGGAAGGGCTTGGCCATCAAATTCAAGCACATGAACGAACCCTTATCCGTGGCCTCGGTTTCAGATGGCTATCTGTTGATTCTGGCGTACCTCGCGCTGATGCATTCGCCCAAGCCGCCGCCCGTGTTGCTCATTGAGGAGCCCGAGAACGGCATCCATCCCCGGCGCTTGGGGGAGGTGATGGACATGCTGCGCGCCTTGAACGCCGAAGACGATGGCCCCCAAATCATCATGACCACCCACTCGCCGGATCTCGTGGACTTGTTTGCTCCGGAAGAGGTCACACTGTGTTTGAAGGAAGACGATGGTTCCATCTCGACACATCGGCTTTCGGAGAGCGAAGTGGTTCAGCAGCAGAAAGGGGTCTTCACGCTGGGCGAGATATGGGGCGGGGAGATGGACACGGTGTTGGCTCACGGCCGTTCGAATCCTTCCGAGACAAGGAAGGGAAGCGGTTCGTGAAAGTGCTTGTCGTCGCAGAAGAGGCTCACGAGCGCGAGGGAGCGCTGCCTGCTTTGATTCGGCGCCTGAACCCGGCGATTAAGGATGTGGAGTGCGAATACGCGAATGCAGCCAAGGTTCGGGCCTTTCGGGGAAAAGGCGATGGGTTCTATAAGCGCGCGCTTCGCTGGCTTATCGAGGCGGAGAATAGAGGCCACGACGCGCTTATCTTTCTGATCGACCGAGACGGTCACAAGAACCGCTCTCAGCAGATGGACAAAGCCCAAGACAACATCGAGGGGACAATGCTTCCCCGGGCAATGGGGGTTGCCGTCGAGGCCTTCGATGCTTGGATTCTTGCGGACCCGCGGGCGTTGAGTAAGGTACTGGGATGTAACGTACAGCAGCAACCAGATCCGGAAACCATCAAGGCCCAAACCGCGAAAGCAAGATGCGTGGAATTGCTTGGTGAGTCCCAGTCGGGGTTGCGGCCACGCGAGATGTACGCCGAGGTTTTGCAAACAGCGGATCTGGAGACGCTTGGCAAACGTTGCAAGAGGGGCTTCCAGCCCTTCGCGGAACGGGTGAGCAATCTATCGTCAGAGTCAGCGGAATAGGGGAGAGCTTGACCGATGCATAAATGGAAGATGTGGGGGGTTGCGCTGATCGCTGTGGTGGCGTTTCAGGCGGACGCGGCGGAGTTCTATGTGGCGCCCGATGGCGCCGACGCCAATTCCGGCGGGCGTGATGCTCCGTTCCAAACTTTGGAACGGGCCCGGGAGGCGGCGCGGGAACAGCGGACGGAGCACGGGCTTGGCGAAGACGGGATCACTGTCATTCTGCGGGAGGGCCGCTACCCGCGCTCAGAAACCTTCGAGCTGAACGCCGCGGACTCTGGCGAACCGGGCGCGCCCATGGTCTACAAGGCCGCCGAGGGAGAAACGGTGTATCTCGACGGCGGCCATATCTTGGATCCGGAGATCTTCGAACCCGTTACGGACGAAGCCGTCCTGGACCGGATGCTGGAGTCCGTACGCGGCGCCGTGGTGCAGGCGGACTTGGCCGCCGTGGGTATAGCGGAATACGGCGAGTTCGGTCCCCGGGGCTGGGGCCGCGCCAGTTCGCCCGCGCCGATGGAGCTTTTCGTCGATGGCGTCCCGCAGACCGTGGCGCGTTGGCCCAACGACGGCCATATCCACCTTGGCGAGGTCCTTGCCGGCGGCCAAGACGAATCGGATCAGCCTGGTGTGTTCGAATACAACACGGACCGCGCCGAGCGCTGGACCGACGCGGAGGATCTGTACATCACGGGGCTCTTCGGCGTCACCTGGGCCCATGACACGGTGGGCGTCGCGAAAATCGACACGGACGCCGGCACGCTGACGACCGCTCATCCCCACTCCTATGGGTTCCGGCAACCCGGCTTCCCCGGCAACTTCACGACCCAGTATCAGGCGGTGAACCTCCTTGAGGAAATCGAAGAGCCCGGCGAGTACTATCTGGATCGCGGCGCGGGCGTGCTCTACTTCTTGCCCGCGTATCCGCTGGATCACTCGTTCATTCAAGTGTCGGCCCTGGCCAAGCCGTTTGTACGCATCGAAGAAGCGTCCTATGTCCACATCGAGGGGCTTACCTTCGAGAACGGCCGGGAGCACGGCATTGTGATCTCCGGGGGCGAGAGCAACCGGATCATCGGTTGCACGCTGCGGGCCTTGGGCCAACGGGCCGTCACCATAAGCGGCGGCCGGGATCATGGCGCCGTCAGTTGCGACATCTACCACGTGGGACGGGGCGGCGTCACGATGAGCGGCGGCGAACGGTCCAGCCTGACGCCCGCGGGGCATTTCGTCCGCAACAGCGACATCCACCGGTACAACCGCTGGGTTGAGCATTACAACCCCGGCGTCTCCGCGTCGGGCGTGGGCAACCGTGTGGAGCACAATCACTTCCACAACGCCATGCACCAAGCCATCACCTTCGGCGGCAACGAACACGAGTTCGCCTTCAATGAGATCCATCATGTCCTCCAGGACATCTCCGACATGGGGTCCATCTACGTCGGCAGGAATCCCACCTTCGCCGGCAACGTCATCCGCCACAACTTTTTCCACCACCTGTTCCTGCCCCACGAAGGCGGCCCGGGCGTCCAGGCGATCTTCCTGGATGACGACACGATCTACGTCGCCAAGGTCTTCGGCAACGTGTTCTACCGCACGGGCTCGACCGGCGTGATCAAGTTTCACGGCGGCGGCGGCGCCTCCATCGCCAACAACATCGCCATCGCCAGTCCGCAACTCGTTCAGGACGGCCCAGGAGATGTGGAAGGCATCGAGCGGGCCATCAGCAAGATGCGGACCGACGAGCCCCACGGCCATGGGTTTCCCACCATGATCGAGGCGATGAACATCGCCGAAGACCCTTACAGGAGCCGCTATCCGTACATCTACGAGACCTACGCCGACGGCTATAACGAAGGCACCCCCCGCTGGAACAACTACGAGGCCGATGAAGCGGATCCCGAGATCTTCGCCGGCCCCGGCGCCCTCGATTTCGGCCTCCGCGACGGCGCGCCCATGCTCGACTGGGTGGCGGAGGACGTCTACGACCGCGTCTATGGCGCGGACGGCGAGGACATCCCCTTCGAGCCCATTCCCTTTGAACGCATCGGGCTCTACGAGGACGATCACCGGGAGCGGCCCGGTCCATTGCCCTTCGGAAAGCTGGGCCCGGCGGGCGGCGCCGAAGCGGGGGAGGACGGCGCCGTCCAACTCTGGTGGACGCCCTCCCACAACGCCGACCGGTACCGCGTCCGCATCGCCGTCGACGCGGCCCTGGAAGACGTGACGGCGGAGTTGGAGACGGAACGCAACCACGTGTCGGCCGAAGGCCTGACGCCAGGAGAAACATATTACTGGCAAGTCGAGGCCGTTGTGGATCAATCCTACACGAGCCGGGGCGTGCGCGCCGCCGAGGATGGCCCGTGGTCCTTCACCGCGCGGTAAACGTGTCCGGAACGCCACGGGCCCAGGGCGCCGCGCGATTCTTTACCACGGGGCTTTTTCCCGCCATAATAGCGGCGGGCGGAGGCGCCCGCGAAACGTTGTCCGCTTTCCGAATGCACTGGCGTTGAACCGGCGGGATCCGGGCCGATTCCCCCGCGGTTCTTCACGAAGCGCCCCGGCGTAAAGGGAGATTCATACGTGACCACAGATGTTGAGACGCCTAAGGACATCCGCGAGGGGAATCAGGGACTCCTTGGTTTTGGGGACGAGTTCTTCCTCGTCTCTATCACCAAGATCGATAACGGGGCCATCGAAGCGACGTTTCCGGGAGACGATTACCCGGTGGACGGCATGGATGTCACCCTGGAGTTCCATGACTACGAAGGCGTCAACCGGTATCCCGTGAAGGTGCTTCGAGGGCCGCGCCAACCCGGAGAGGGCGTGCGCCTGTCCACGCCGGACCGTCTGGAGCGGGTGCAGTACCGCAGCTCCTTCCGCGTGCCGACCGACCTGACGGTGCAGATAAAGGAAAGCGCCCATGTCCGGCGTTACGACGGCGACCTGATCAACGTCAGCGCTGGCGGCGCCCTCGTGCGCACGGCGGCTGGATTCGAACTGAACACCACGGCCGTGCTTACGCTGAACCTGCCTGGCGAACCCAATCATTCCGTGCAGGGCCAAGTCGTACATGTGAGCGTGGACGCCAACAAACCCGCCGGCAAACCCCAGAATCTCTACGGCCTGCGCTTCGTCACGCCGGAGCCGTCGGTTACCGACTCTATCCAGCGCTACCTGAGCCGGCGCCTTCGCGAGATATACTTGTAGCCATCTCTTGCGGCGGCAGGCTAACGCAGGCCAGGGGAGTTCGTACACGGCAAGGGGCATGAGCCCCCTTGCTGTCAGTCAGGCCCGTTGCGGTTACGGGGGGAGGCGCTATTGGGGGAAGCCGCCGACGTGCGGCATGGGCGGCGCGCATCCGGTTTCCGGGGGACAGTGAATCACTGGAGAGACCGCCATGAAACACCTGCCATTGCCCTTGTTCGCCGCCGTGATGGGCCTCTGCGGCCTGGCCATGGTCTGGCGCGCCTTGGACGCCCACTGGGCCTACGCCTACGCCGTGAGCGCCGGCGCCGCATGGACCGCCGCCGGACTCATGATCTTGCTCCTCGCCGGGTATGGCTGGAAGGCGCTGCGCCACCGGGACACCGTCATGGCGGAGTTGCGCAACCCCGTGCGCGTCAACTTCCTGCCCGCCATTTCCATTGACCTGATCCTGCTCGGCATCCTCTTCCGCGCATGGACGCCCCGCCTCGCCTTCGCCTTGTGGACCGTGGGCGTGGTCTTGCACCTCATCCTCACCGTGGCCGTTGTCAGCACGTGGCTGCAAGGCGGCAAAGACATCGCCACGCTGAATCCCGCTTGGTTCATCCCAGCCGTGGGCAATGTCCTCGTGCCCATCGCCGCCGTGCCCGCCGGCTATGTGGAGACGGCCTGGCTCTTCATCGCAATGGGCTTGTTCTTCTGGATCGCCTTGGGAACCCTGGTGTTCTACCGGCTCATATTCGCGCCGCCCCTGGCGCCCGTGATGCGGCCGACCCTCGTGGTGCTGTTGTCGCCGCCCGCCGTGGGGTTCTTGGCCTGGATGGAGCTCAACGGCGCCGCCGGGTTCCCTGGCCGCCTCCTGTTCTACACCGCCGTGGCGACGTTCCTCTTGCTCCTGCCCCAGATCCCCGCCTTTCTACGGCTCTCTTTCGCGCCGTCGTGGTGGGCCTACACTTTTCCCCTGGCCGCCTTCTGCGTGGCCGTCCACCGCTTCGCCGTGGAGACCGGCGCCTTCCCCCCATGGGCCGCGCTCGCCCTGGGCATACCCGTGACGGCCGTGATCCTGGCGGTGCTTGGCGCTACGCTCCACGCCTTGGCGAGAGGCCGCCTCCTCGTCCCGGAAACAGCGCACTAGGATTCCGGCGGAGGGCCCGTCTCAACAGCGCGGGGGGCGACGGTTGGCGCGGCGGCCTTGGAGCGTGTATCGTAGTCGCGTCAATCCGCGCGGCGTTTCGCCGTAACCCACGGCCTTTCACGAGGAGGATACACGCGATGCGCGCTAGCATGACAGGGGCGCCCCGCGCCTGGGGCGCGAAGCTCTTGAACCGGGGACCCGCGGCCGCCCGCTGGA
Organism: Candidatus Hydrogenedentota bacterium; assembly: GCA_007136375.1. Taxonomy (GTDB): domain Bacteria; phylum Hydrogenedentota; class Hydrogenedentia; order Hydrogenedentales; family SLHB01; genus SLHB01. The sequence continues at coordinate 5,486 of SLHB01000025.1, read as the reverse complement.
TGGCGGCGTTGGGCGCCGTTCTGGCTGTCTCCGCCGCGGCCGCCGAAGACCCGGCGGATCTCATCCTGCACAACGGGCAGGTCATCACCGTGGACAGCGCCTTTTCCATTCACGAGTCCGTCGCCGTGCGGGACGGACGCATCGCCGCCGTGGGCGCCGGCGCGGACATCCTCGCCTACGGGAACGACGAAACCGAGGTGATCGACCTGGAGGGGGCCACGGTGTTGCCGGGCCTCATGGACTCCCATGTCCACGCAACGGGCGCGGCCGTCTTCGAATTCGACCATCCTATCCCCGCGATGCGCAACATCGCGGATGTGCTGGACTATGTGCGCGGCCGGGCCGAAGCGCTGGAGCCGGGCGAGTGGATCCGGTTGGACCAGGTCTTCATCACGCGGCTGGAGGAGCGGCGGTATCCGTCGCGGCAGGAGCTGGACGAAGCGGCGCCGGAGCATCCCGTAATGTTCCGGACGGGGCCGGACGCGTCCCTGAATTCCCTGGCCCTGGAGCTTAGCGGCATCGACGCGGACTTCGAGGTGGATGACGGCGGCTCGGGCCTTATCGAGCGGGACCCGGAGACGGGCGAACCCACGGGCATCCTACGCGGCGCCACGCGTTTCGTGGCCTATGAGACGCCGGCCGGGCAGCAGAGTCCCACGGCGGAGGATCGGAAGGAGCGGCTGGCGGAGCTGTTGCAGAGCTACGCGTCGGTGGGCCTGACCGCCGTGATGGACGCCAACGCGAGCACGGGCGGCCTGAACCTCTACGCCGAATTGTTGGAGGAAGGGCGCCTGCCCGTGCGGGTCGCGGCCCATCACTCCAGTCCGGGCGGCGCGGACCCGGAGGGCTACCGCGAAGCCATGGCGCGCGTGGCCAACCACCCCCTGCGCGAGGACGGCTGCGAGCGCCTGCGCATCATCGGGGTCAAGACGTTCCTGGACGGCGGCATGCTCACGGGCAGCGCGTACATGCGCGAGCCCTGGGGTGAGAGCGCGCTCTATGGCATCGACGATCCCGAGTACCATGGCGTGCGCAACATCGGCCATGAAAACTTGGTGGAGCAGATCCGCGCGGCCGCCGAGTACGGCCTCCAATACACCGCCCACGCCCAGGGCGACGGCGCCACCCTCGCCCTCTTGGAGGCCTTCGCGGAGGTCAACGAGGAGATGGACTTGGGCCCAACGCGGCCGAGCGTGACCCACGGCAGCTTCATGAGCGCGGAGGCGATCGCGAAGATGGCCGAGCTGGGCGCCGTGGCGAACATCCAACCGGCCTGGTTCTACCTGGACACGCCGACGCTCCTCGGCCACTTCGGCGAAGCGCGCCTGGAGTACTTCATTCCCCTGCGGAGCCTCTTCGAGGCCGGCGTCATCACCGGCGGGGGCTCGGACCACATGCAGAAGATCGGACCCCGGCGTTCCGTGAACCCCTATGACCCTTGGCTAGGCATCTGGACCACGCTCACGCGGCGGCCCTTTGGCATGGACGAAGCGGTCTATCCGGAGGAAGCGCTGACCCGCGAGCAGGCCCTCCGCTTCTACACGGGCAACAACGCCCACCTCTTCTTCCTGGAGGACTACACGGGCGCCATTGAACCGGGCAAGGCGGCGGACCTCATCGTCATCGACCGGGACATCCTGACGTGTCCGGTGGACGACATTCTGGAGATCACGGTGCTGCGGACCTACGTGGACGGCGAGCTCGTGCACCAGGCCGGGGAGTGACGCCAGGGAGACGGGCTTAGGGCTTGGACGCGTCGTCCCCGACGAGGGGCGTTCCCGGATGAAAGAACTCCTCCGGCGTGGGCGGCTCGGACGGGGCTAGCAGCCGCGCCAGCCCCAGGACCAGCGCGCCGAGGAGCAGCAACGCCACGCAGGCGAACAATGCTTTCTTCATAAGCGGGGCTCCGCCGGCGTCACTGGACCGGCGCGCCATCGACGAAACGGGCCACGCTTCCGTCCATCCACTCCACTTCCAGCACGGCGCGGGCGTCGCCCGGCAATTCCGGTTCGGCCCGGAAGGCGCCCACGGCGCGCGGTTCGCCAGGTAGACGCGGCAGGCCGAAGAAGTCGTGGCGCACATAGTCCGTGTATTCATGCCTGGCGCCGAGACCGCTGGCGGGATGGGCGCGGCTAAACCGGTAGTCGCCCCGCTCGGGGTTGGCGAACGCGGGGACGGATTCCAGGGGGGCGGCGCCGCTGCCCTTGTCCGTGTAGTTGCCCGCCAGCACGTCGTCCTCATGGGCGCCGATAGCCGTGTGACAACCGAGGATGAGGTTGTTCACGTGGGTGTAGCGCATGTGGGGTTTGGGGCTCCACGCCGTGCCGCGCTCGCCCCGGTAGCCTCTGCGGATACCCTCCGTGCCGGCGTAACCCTGCCAGTTTTCCGTCTCATCCCAAAGTCCATCCACCGTGTTGTGCACGGTCCACGTCCGCGCGCTGCTCCACGAGAGCAGGCCCGCGCGGAACCACACTTGGCCTGGGCGGAGCCCCCGGCTCACGTTGTTCGCCACGAGGTTCGGCCCCGGCGAAGCCTCGACTCCAACGCCCAGGCCCCAGCCGTTCAAGAACAGGTTCGACTCGACCCGGTTGTTGTAATGTTCCCAGTCCAGCCAGATGCCCGGGCCGTGCCCGCCGATTACGGTGGTATTTCGGATGACCGCGCCGGTTAAGCGGAAGTCCTTGATGCCGCCGGATTCCCACATGGATCGGTACCCGGCCCAGTTCGGGTTTTCGATGCGGTTGTGGTCGTAGAATATCCGGCCGCGCCCTGGCGCGGGGCCGTCCTGGTTGTCCGCCGTGAGATGCTCCGTCGTTCCGCTGCTGCCGATCCCCGTGTTGCCGGGGTCGAGGATCCAATTGTTGAAGATGGTGACCGGCTCGGAATTCTGATCGCCTTCGTCTAGCGACACGGACAAGCCCCGGACTTCGCTGTCGCGCAGCACGCAGCCTTCCAGAAGCAGACCCTCGCCTTCCAGCCGTACTTGGGCCCGCTGCTGAAATTGGGCGCCATGGCGGATCTCGAAGCCGCGCACATGAACGAAATCCGCCTCGACGATGAGCGATTGATTGCTCCGCGCGGCAAGGTCCATCTCGACATCGTTGGGGTCGGCGTCACCGGGCAATCGGACGTATACCCCGCGGTCGGTCGGTCCCGCTTCGAGCGGTCCGAGGACCAAATACTCGGTGGCGTGGGCGGCCGGCTCTCCCCCAGGCGCTTGGCCGGGGTCTTCGGGCGGGGCGGCGGCGCTCAGGATGTCCGGCAGGCCTTCGGCCGTGGCGAAGCGGAAGCGCACACTGTCCGGCCGGCTCGCCGTCTCCAATTGGAAGAGGAGATGGTTCCATCCTTCTTGCAGGGGAAAGTCCACCCACTCGTCGGATACGCCATAATTCCGGGCGGCGCGCGGTCCCATGGGCGCGTCCGCCGTAGCGCGGATGAGGGCCGGAAGCAGGTCGCCGTTTACCCACACGGCGTACTTGTTTTGCTGACTGCCCAGGTTCGATCCGGTCTGCCGGGCGGCCCGGAACCGGTCTCCCACCGTAACCCGGCCGCTGATGGGCTCGGGGTAATCGGGATGCCACGCCTCCCCGACATTCTGAGGATCGAGCCACACCCACGTGGAAAGCCAGACGATGGCGTTCGCCTCGCCGCCGTCGAGGACCTCCGCCAAGTGGACGTACCCATCATCGTCCGCCTCCGCCATGCGCCAGGAGGCTCCGGCGTGTTCGTCGCCTTCTTTGGGCCGGGCCGATCCATCGAGGCTGGGCTCAAGGAACGCCCGCGGCGCGCGGTTAATGGCGAACTCGCCCTCTTCCAGTTCAGCGGGCCGGTTGCGCTCGATCAAGGTCTCGCCGTCCATCGAGACCGTGCCTGGCAAGTCCGTGAACAGATCGGCGTGGTGCACGCCGGGCAGGCCTTCCACGGCGGTCCACGCGCCGGGCGGGAAGACGTCGTTCCCGCTGATGACGGGCATCGAGCCGTCTTCGTCCCGTACGCCCTCGATGCGGATGGGATTGTCCTTCTCGCCGCTCGTCTCCACGTGGACGCGCTCCCGGTAGATCCCCGGCGCCACATGGATGATCGCGCCGGGTCCCGCACGATCCACCGCCGCCTGGATACTCGGCAGCGGATCGTCTGGTCCGCCCGTGTTGTCCATGCTGGCCTCGGGATGGCGGGCGTCCACTACCAGGTCCGGCGCCGGCGTGAGCTCAATGGGGGCCGGACCCGTGGGCGCGGGAGGCTCCGGCGCGGGCTCGCCCAAGGTTTTGTGATACCAATTCCGCGTCTCGCCGGCCCGTTCGCCGAACAACGCCGCGGCGGCCGCTTCCGCGCCGCCGTCGCCGAAGCCGCGAATGCGGTCCAAGGGGTAGTTGATGACCCACCAGCCCGGGCGGTTCGATTCCAAGCGCCCCTCCGCCTCGTCCCAGTGCAACGCCACATCCGTATGGCCGAGCAGCAACCGTTGGCCCCCCGCCGTGATCACCGTGGGCGGAAACGGCGGCTGTTCCGGGATGTTCACCTCGGGCAACGGCAGGGGCCGCTCCTCTTCATCGGCCCACCCGCTTAGGCCCGCAAACAAAACCAACGCCACCGCCAAACACCGCACCATATACCGTCGCATAATGCCTTCCAATTCTCGAAAACGCCCCGTTTCTCCCTTGCCCGCTACTGCCTCCAAGCCTAACACACTTACGAACAAGGTGTTCCACGTTCAGATCGCCGAGTTAGGACGCTTTCTTGAACCGTTTACATTCCCGGGCTTTTCGGACCCCCATTCAAGAAAGGGGAATGTGACGGTCGTCAACGGCTAGAAGGACTGTCAAGCCCCCAGGTCTTGGTCCAAGAGTTATGAGAGTCCCGGGTTCATGGTGTTGGCCCCCGGCCACGGTGTGGAAGTACTTCATCTCCAGAAACTCGTCCTGCAAACGGCTGTTGAAGGATTCGGCGTAGGCGTTTTGCCACGGCGCCCGCGGATCCAATCGACCCCGGAGGGGTCATAGAGGGTAGCCAGGGGTGGAGCGCGCGCAGCGCGCGATACCCCTGGATCCCATGAACCCAGCCAATGGACCCCGGCAGGGGTCCCAGAACCTACGCTTCTACGACTCCTGCCGGAGTCGATACGGGGTTGGGCGATGATCCAGGGGTATCGCCCTCGTCGCAAGCTCCTCGGGCTCAACCCCTGGCTACCCTCTGTCATCCCTCCGGGATGGTTTATTCGATCCGATAGACCGGTCTCTCGTCGCCGCACACGCGTTCCAAATCCGCCGTCGTTCCCGCACGTGAGGGGGCAATGCACCGGCGAGGGATTGGCCTTGCGCGCCCCGCTTCCGGGAATGACACGGAAGAAGAGGCCGCGTCGGCATCTCGTCAGCGTCTTTGCCGCCTGGAAGGCGGCGCCACGGAGGCGTCGAATGCGGACGTGGATCCAATCGACCCCGGAGGGGTCACAGAGGGTAGCCAGGGGTGGAGCGCGCGCAGCGCGCGAT
>SLHB01000292.1 GCA_007136375.1 Candidatus Hydrogenedentota bacterium | reverse complement strand
TTGGAGTTGGCACAACCAATTGCTGGTGGCGATGTGTGGAACCACGGACGCCAGGGGCATCCGGCAATGGAACAAGGTTGGGCGTCGAATCCGGAAAGGCGCCAAGGCGATTTGGATTCTCGCGCCCTGGGCGAAACGGATCACGGAAGAGAACGAGCACGGCGAAGAAACGACGCGCGACGTGCTCATTGGGTTCCGCTCAGTCCCCGTCTTCCCAGTTGAAAGCACCGAAGGCGACGCATTGCCGGAAGCAGACGCGGGGCGGCAGGCCTGGCTCAACGCCCTTCCCCTGGTTGAGGTGGCCCACACGTGGAACATCCACGTGGACGCGTACTCCTTCAAGAAGGGCGACCCGTTGGGCTATTTCGCCGTGCATCCGAGGAGCCAAACGATTCTGCTGGGCGTGGAGAACATCAGCACTTGGGCGCACGAGCTCGTCCACGCCGCGGACTATCGGGTCACCGGCCTGGAGGGGCCTCGTCCCTGCAAAGAGATCGTGGCCGAATTCGGCGGGGCCGTGTTGTTGGAGATGGTGGGCAAATCCCACGAGGCCGATCTTGGCGGCGCCTACGACTACATCGCCCGCTACGCCGAAGAGGCCAACAAGCCCGTGGTCAAGGCCTGCTTGGAAGTGCTGGACCGTGTTTGCAGCTGTGTGAAACTGATTCTCGACACGGCCGAAACCACCCCGGTTCCAACCCAATTCGCGTCCAATGGTTAACCATCCCCTTCCCTGAGTCACCCGTCATTTCCACCCGCTCGCCAACACCCACCGGCAGGAGGAGTGTGTCATGAAAACCCAGCAACCCGCCATCCGATTTCCCTTGGGTCAAGTGGTTTGTACGCCAGGGGCTTTCGGGGCGTTCGAACGCAACAAGACGACCCCGATTCCCTATCTGAGCCGTCATCTCAGCGGGGATTGGGGTGAGGTGTGTGAAGAAGACCGATCGACAAACGAAGAGGCCCTGAAAACCGGCGCCCGGCTATTCAGCGTCTATCGCCTGCCGGATGAAACCACGATTTGGGTTATCACCGAGGCGGTCAACGAACAAGGCGTCCGGGAAGTCACCACGCTGCTGCTTCCCGAAGACTATTGAAAGGAGGGGTTCCCATGAACCGATTCGCGGAAACGGAGGTCCGGCCCTCGTTGCATAAGGGATGGGTGCTGCAGTGGAAAACGCCCTCCATGCCAGCGCCGGCCTTCGCCTACTACACGACCGAGTTCGAGGCCCGTTCTCACGAAGCCGTGATTCGAGGGACGGCCTCGCGCTGGTTCGGCCCCTAAAGAGCCGTCCAATGAGAGACAGAGCTAGACCATTCGTCACACCCTCAACCGATAAGGAGCGCCGTCTATGAACCAAGTCCTTTCTGAAGAAGTGCGGATCAGCCCTGGCAACCAGAAGCTGGGAGCCGTCGCCACCTTCAGTCTGCCGAGCGAAACGACCTGTCCCGGCGCGAGCGAATGGTGCGCGCGGCGCTGTTACGCAAAACGAGTGGAGAAGCGCTGGGTCCATTGCGTGGACGCCTACGCCTTCAATTTCCTGGCGAGCCTGCGCCCTGGGGCCTTCGTGGATTCCATGCTCGCCCGGATTCCGCCGGATCTGCCCGCCTTCCGGATCCATGTGGCCGGCGATTTCTATGCCGCCTTTTATGTCGAGGCCTGGCGGCGGATCTGCCGGCGCCGGCCCCAGACCCGTTTTTGGGCCTACACCCGCTCCTGGACCGTCCCGGCGATTCGGGACGCGCTGGAGGCTTTGAAGCAGTTGCCCAACGTGGAGATCTTCGCGTCCACCGACCCCTCCATGCCCTTGCCTCCCGCAGGTTGGCGGATCGCCTTTATCGATGGGGATTCGAGAGGCGACGGGCTCCTGTGTCCCGAGCAACAGGACCGGGTCAACTCCTGCGCCCAATGCGGCTACTGTTTTCGGCAAACCCGCGGCAACGTTGTGTTCACGGCCCATTGAATCCATCGCCGCGTTAACCGTAGAGGTAAACAAGATGCCCCTGCTCACATCCCGGCCCATTCGCGGGCTCGTCATCGGTCTGCTCATTCCCGTGCTCGCCGTCGGCTGCTTTTGGGAGGAGCTGCTCCCATGGTCCGGCCGCGCCCAAGATGTTCATCAGCAAGAGAGCCCCACGGCGGCCGCCTATCGAAGCCACAACGACGTGTTGCGACAAGAAGCGGTCCATACTATGGAGCGTTTGTTCGAGCATTACCGCAGCCAGGCTCCCCGGTTTGCGGATTCCATGAACCAACTCGATGTCCGTTGGGGCCTGTTTTGGCGGTGGGCCGCGGACGCCGCCTGCGCCCAGGGGCGCCCAGACGAGGCCTCGCTGCGAACCCGTTACCTCACGGACCTGTTTCAGAATAGGGTGGTCGACGAGACCATGCTTCACCTCGATCTGCGTCAAGTATTAGGGGAGTTCGCCACGGCCATGGAACTGAACGCGGCGGCCTATTTCGGCGAACTGGCCCAGACCGAAGCCTTTGTGGGCTTCCGGGAGCAATGGCGCCAACACCTCCGCGAGACCGCGCTGGAATTGGCCGCGACAATGAAGGCCGTTGCGATCGCGGGAGACCGCTTCGGTGGAGGGGTGATGGGGCCAATGGCCTTGGACCTCGCTGTTGACGCGGCTTGGTATGGGGCGTTGATGGCGAGCCTTCTGACGCCCCTGAAGATCGCGGCGCCGCTTCTCCTCGCTGCGACGGCTCTGAGAATCCTGAACGGGTCCTCCGGCCAACAAGCCAGGGCGTACCGGGACACCGCGGAGGAAGCAGCCGTCCAGGCCGTTAACCGGTTGGAGTCGCTGCTGGTAGCTGGAACAGCGGAAGGGCCGGGGCTCATCGGCGTGTTGAAAGACGCCCAGACCGATTTCGAAGCGGCCATGTTGGCCTTTCATTCCGGAAAATCATGAACCCAAACAAGGGAGCGGCGGATTCAATGAATACCGAGGCGAAGCGGACGTGGAAAGGGGCGGTCCCAATGGTGGCGGCCCTGCTGATGGGGTTGACCTGTGTGGCGGCGGACGCACGGTTCGTGCGGGGCTCGCCATCCATGGAGTGGAGCCGAACCACGGCTCAGCATGTTGAGCGGATGGACAGGGCGAGGGCCGCCCATTTCCACCGGGGAACGCGTTGGATGGAGCGGTGTCCCCGGACCGCGAAATATCTCGTCGCGGGAGGAACCGCCTTGGCCGCCTATTACCCCAGCCGGGACCATATCTGGGGACCGGTTCAAGCCGAGGCAAGCGGAGGGCGATCGCCCTCCAACCCCTTACATCGCGTCTACAACGGCCTTGAATGGGGCGTGATGCTGCTGATTCTAGGGTCCGGCGGGTATCTGTTCTTACGGTTCCGCAGGCCTGCTCAACGGTAATCCCATAGGGAAAGGAGGCGGCTCCATTGCCTTTGACGGCGGAAATCACGTTGGAAACTGTCCGGAGCATTCTACGCAGCGCCCTGGGTTGGGAGAGTTTCACGGCGTCCCTCATCACGTCCGTTGAAGCGTCCCGTGAATGCGCCACGGCCTGCATCTCCAAGGACGGAAGAATGCGATACAATCCGGCCTTTGTGGCCGAATACGTGGAGGGCGACAGTGATCTGTTCGCCTTGATGCTCCACGAGTTGATGCATCCCTTGTTCGACCATTTTGTGCACGGGCCGGGCGAACTCGAAAACATCGGGGCGGACGCGGTGATCAACGCGATCGTCAGCCGGCTCTTCTCCCGGCAAAGCAAAAGGGGAAGGCTGTTCCGGAAGTGCTATCACGACGAAGGCATGGAAGGGCTGCTCCGGCCGGACAGCGACATGAGCCAAGGCCGGTACGCCAAATTGTACCGGTTGCTGTACACGTCTCAAGAGGCGCCGCGCCTGAGCACGGGCGAGGTCATCCAATCTTTGAAGGTGCTCGCTCCTGAAACGGAACGCCCGGAGTTAGCTTTGCTGGGGAGCCATGGGAGCGAAGCAGGCGAGCCAGGAGAAGCGGACTCGGGAAACAGCGAGAGAAGCCGGCGCTTGGCCGAGTTGCTCGTTAAAGCCGCCCGGGAGCACGGGGGCCAACACGCGGGCCAATTCGATGCTCTGCTCCAACTGCTGGTCCAAGCCGCCAGGTCCGGACAATCCCTGAGAGAGAGTCTCCTGCGGCGCTATGCGACTCGGCGCAAATTGGACCGAATCGTGGAGGAGGCGCGGCGGCGCGCGTTGTCCGTGTCGCCCTTTCCCCTGCATCCCTCGAAACGGGACCTGGTTCTGATGGCGGCGGACATGCCCTTGTTTCAGTATCACAATAAACGATCCCGGCCAAGCCGGAATCGTCGCGGATTGGCGGTGTATCTGGACGTGTCGGGCAGCGTTCACCAGGAGTTGCCGAGAATCCTGGGAGTGCTTCAGCAGTTGCGCCACGCCTTGACAAGCGTCTTCCTGTTCAGCAATGAGGCCTTGGAAATCCCCTTTGCGCAGCTGATGAAAGGGAATTTGAAGACCACTTACGGGACCGATTTCAATTGCGTGGCCGATTCGATCAGGGAAAACCGGTTCGACAGAGCCGTCGTGATCACCGACGGTTTCGCTCATCTCGACGAGAACCATGCGGAGATGCTGCGGGCCGGGAAAGCGCAGCTGTTGACCGTTCTGATTGGGATGAAGACAGGGTGTTCCGATCTAGAGCCCTTCGGGGATGTGGTGCGGTTGGAGGACGTGGCGATTTGAAACACGGAAGGAGGTCAAGGTCATGCAATACAAAGTGACGTGGACCATTGAGGTGGAGGCTGACTCGCCTGAGGAGGCCGCGAGAGCGGCCCTCGCAACCCAACGCCGTTCTGATTCCTGGGCCACGCATTTCGAAGTGCAAGACGCCCAGGGATGTGTTCGTGAAGTGGATTTGGGCGCGCCGCAAGAATCTTCAGATCGGCAAACAGTATACGTGCTTGTTCCCATGGAGGAGGGCGCGGTCCGAGGGGTTCGCGCCTTCCGAACCAAGGAGGGCGCGAGGCAAGGCGAACAACAATGGCTTCGCGAACGCGGTCTGGCTGACGAAAAGGCGCGGGAACACGCATCCAATTGGGGGACCGGCGTCGCCACTTGGGATTGTCCGATGGAGGCGTGA
>SLHB01000448.1 GCA_007136375.1 Candidatus Hydrogenedentota bacterium | reverse complement strand
TCCGGCCGCGCCGCGCTGAGCTGCTCCCAGACTTCCCGCCCGCTCATCTCCGGCATCACGACATCGGTCAGCAGCAGATTGATGGGGCCTTCATGAGCCGTGGCGAAACGGAACGCCTCCGACGGGGTCGACGCGGCCAGCACCGTGTATCCCAGCCCTTCAAGGAGCCGGCGGTTGAGAGTCAGCAGCGACTTCTCATCCTCCACAAGCAACACGGTCTCCGCGCCCCGCGGAAAGTTGGCGCGCGGGGAGGCGCCGCCGTCCGCTCCACCGGGACCCTGGGCCGCTTCCTCGGTGGCGGGGAGATAGACCTTTATGCACGTCCCCTCTCCCAACTCGCTGTATACGTTAATGTACCCACTGTTCTGTTGCACAATGCCGTAGACGGTCGCCAACCCCAAACCGGACCCCTCGCCGCGGGGTTTGGTCGTGAAGAACGGCTCGAATACCTGAGCTTGCGTTGCTTCGTCCATTCCGCAGCCGTTGTCGCTCACCATCAGCCGTACATAGGAGCCCGCTTCCGGGGCGCCGGGCTCCGCCAGACCCGAGCCGTCGATGTCCACGGCCTCCGTCTCTATGACGATCCTCCCCGTCCCGCCGATGGCGTCCCGGGCGTTCACCGCCAGATTGACGAGCACTTGATCGATCTGGCCCGGGTCCACTCTCACGGGCCATAGATTCTCGCCGGGACGCCATTCCAGTTCAATGTCCTCGCCAATCAATTGGCGCACCATGCCGCATATGTTTTCGACAACCTCATTCAGATCGACGACGCGCGGCGCGATGGTCTGACGCCGCGCGAACGTCAAGAGCTGCCGCGTCAAAGCGGAGGAGCGTTCACCGGCCCGGCGGATCTCCAAGAGGTCCGCCCGGACGCGGCTGCCGGGCTGAATGGCTTCCAACGCCATGTCCGCATACCCAAGGATAACGTTCAGCATGTTGTTGAAGTCGTGGGCCACGCCGCCCGCCAAACGGCCGATAGCTTCCATCTTCTGGGACTGACGGAGCCGCCCTTCCAGTCTTTCGTGCTCCAACTCCTTCTCCCGGCGTTCGAACACCGAAGCCAGGATGTTGGCCAAGGTTTGCAGCACGCGTTGGTCCTCGCCTGTCCAAACGCGTTCCTGCCGCACGGCGTCAAACCCGAGGAAACCTTTCAGGGCGCGCCGCCAAAAGATAGGAACAACCACAAGGGACTGTATGCTTTGCTGCTCAAGGAACGCCTTCTCCCCCGCGGCTTCGGGAGGCATATCCTCTACTCGGGGCACATGGATCGTCTCGAGCCGCCGCAACCGGTTCATCCACCACTGTGCGGAGTCCATGGGAATGCCCTGAAGCTCGTGCTTGTGAGCCGAAATGCCCGGCGCGCACCATTCGTGGGTGTTGCTGAAGGTCTGATTCGCAGCGTCCAAGAGAAACACGTAACTCCGGCAAGCATGGGTCAGTTCGCCGATGCCCCGGAGCACCTCTTCAACGGCCGAATCCACGTCCTCCGCCGGCACATTGATGAAACGGGCGGATATCTGAGCCATGAATTCTTCCAGCGCCGCCCGGTGGCGGAGCGCTTCCTCCGCCTCCTTGAGTTCGGTGACGTCAAGGGCCATCCCGATGGAGCGAATGACCTCTCCCGAGGCGTCCCTTTCGTGTTCGCAGCGTTGGCGTATGTGCCGCACTTCCCCCGTATGGGGACGCACGATCCGGTGCTCGATGGCGTAATGGACGTCGCCGTCGCGTACCGACGCTGCGTATTCGTCCTCCACCCGGGCGCGGTCGTCGGGATGCACAAGTTTCAGGAAAGCCTCGTAAGAGCCCACGAACTCGTGCGGCGCGACGCCGAAAATGCGATAGACCTCGTCAGACCAGGTGATGCGGTTCGTCTCAAACTCGAACACCCAAGAGCCGAGATGGGCGATCTCCTGGGTGCGGCGAAGGGTTTCCTCGCTTTCGCGCAGGGCCTCTTCCCGTTCTTTGCGAGCCGTCACGTCGTGAAAATATACGGCCAAGCCGTCCTCGGACGGGGCGACGCTGGCTTCAAACCAGCGCTCTAAAGGCGGATAGTACACCTCGAATTCCCGGGACCGGCCGGAAGCGGCGGCGTCCAGGAAGGCTTCTTCGATGACAGTGCCAGCGGCGGCGGGAAACTCCTCCCAAACAACTTTCCCCAAGAGGTCTTTGCGTTTCCGTCTGAGCAGACGCTCTGCCTGCTGGTTCACGTAGATAAAACGCCACTCCCTATCAAGCATGTAGAAGGCGTCTGTGATGCTCTCGAAGGTAGTGACCAGACGGGATTCCAGACGCTTGGCTTCAGCCTCGGTCTCCTTCTTGTCGGAGATGTCCTGAATCGCGCCTTGGACGCGTACAACGGCGCCCTCGGCGCTTCTCTCGGCGTGACCGATGGACCTTACCCAGATCCGCCGGCCCTTGGCGGTGATGAGTTCAGCCTCAAGATCGTAGGGCGCGCCTTCCGCGGCGCAGGCCTCAAAGGTACGCCGTACCGTGTCCCTCCATTCAGGCGCGTAGAAGGCGAGCCCTTCTTCCACGGACGGGGCGGAGCCTGGAAGCAGGTCATGGATGGCGCAGGTTTCGTCGGACCAGACCATGCGCCGCTCTGGAAGCTCGATGCTCCACCCGCCAAGCCGCGCGCACTCCCCCGCCATTCGCAGCAGCGCCTCGTTCTGACGCAGCCGCTCCTCCGCCTGGCGCTGCTCGGTGATGTCGATGCCCATGGAGACGAACTCCATGGCTGTCCCATCATCATCCGTTATGGGCACATCCATCCATGAGAACCAACGCTGCCTCCCATCGGGGCCCAATACCTCGTGCTCGCAACTGAACCGCCTGGGGTTGGCCGCAAGTTCCTCATAGAACGCCTCAACCTTCGCCCGCGCTTCGGATGGAACGAAATCGATCCAGCGCCGCCCGGCAACGCTGGACTCACCCGCTATGAGCGTTTCGTACTGCTCGTTTGCATAGGTCAACGTGGTGTCCGGCGTCCAGCGGCATACGGTGGCCGGCAGATTGTCCACGATGGCGTTGAGATAGGCCTGATGTTCGCGGAGCGCTTGCTCCACGCCACCCTCGACCCGGGGCCGCAGCACCAGCGTGACGCCGGCGCCCGGGCCATCCAACGCTTGGGGACGCACGACGGTCACGTCAACGGTTCGCTCGCCGCCATCAGCGCCGGCCAACGTGACGGCCTCCAACGACCGCCCGGCGCCATCGCTTCCGAGAGCCATGGACGTCAAGTCTGGCGCGAGCTCACGGCCGTCGCTGTCGTGGAGCCGGACAACGGCCTCCAGCGGTTCGCCCGCCGCGCTTCCGGCCGTCCAACCGGTGAGTTCTTCCGCAACGCTGTTCATGAAACGGATGCGGCCGTCGGGTTCGGTCGTCACAATCCCGTCTTGAAGGTGGTTGAAAACAGCGAGGCGAGCGTCCTCTTGCTGGCGCAGCCGCCCTTCCACGGCGCCCGTGACGCCGTCGAGCCTCGTGACGCCCCAAAAGACCGCACCCGCCGTGGCGCAAGCCATGATCAGCGCGACGCCCATGCCGGTCCAGTCCAAGCCTCCGGCGGTAGATGGCGCTATCAGGCGGTACACAAGGAATTGGAGGAGGACCAACACGAACACGAGAGGCGTCAACCAACGAGCGAGGCGCGCACCGCGTCTTTGGCTCATCGCGAGCGCTTTAACGCCTCCGAATCCGCGCGCCGGGTTTTCACCGCCAGACCCAGTAGCCGTGGCAAGAGCCAACGCTAGGAAGACGCTTCCCCCTTCGGGCGCAATAACAAACGCAAGGGCATACTGGAACAGACCGGGCGCCAAGGCGCGCGCAGCCAGGCCCGCCGCCAACGCAACGGCGGCGCATCCGGCGCCCGTAATAGCCGCTCTGTGGAAAGACTGTAAGGTCACGGGTGAAGCTCCCGTCACAACGCCCCAATGTCCTGCCGCGCTACCCCCAACTCCTTGCTTGTGGGCATTCGGCTCCCGATGCTTCTCACGAGCCAAAGCTGTCCCCGTTCAACGATTCGGCGGCCACGAAGCTCACCAGACGCGCTGCGCGTCGCGCCTCCGATCGACGTATCCCAGAGCACGGCAAGCGTGAACGGATGCTAGAGTCGATCAGATCCCATTGGCTTATCGGCTGTTACCGTTGCGGACTTGCGCCGGGACTTGCGACAGCAGACCCGGTGCAACAGCCTCGGTCCTTGCGCCCCTCAGGAGACAAAGCATGCACACAATAAAACGAATTTGTCAACAGTATTTTGGCGTCAGGATCGCCGAAACCGGGAGTGTCTCAACGAAAACATCCCGCCGAAACCGTCCATGGAGTCCTAGGAGTGACGCTCTACGCCGCACTCGCCCTGCCGGAGGGCCTGCGGGTAGAAGTGAAGCGGGATGTTATGGCGCGCCCGTCTACCTGAGGCGCAAGGGAGAGTCCTCTCGGACGCCTTCGGGAAACAGGCCACGGACCTTTTCTATCTTGGGAAGGGCCACATTGCGGACGTAGGGATGGTTGGGATTGTTGATGACGAAGTTCTGGTGGTAGGCCTCCGCGGTGTAGAAGGCGTCGAGGGGTTCGAGGGTGGTGACGATCGGCCGCGAATGCATGCCGGACTCAGAGAGCTCCCGAATCATACGCTCAGCGGCGCTTCGCTCTTCTTCGTTGGCGTAGAAGATAGCGCTACGATACTGAGGCCCGATGTCATTCCCTTGGCGGTTGAGTTGCGTGGGATCGTGCGTGGCAAAATGGACGCGCAAGAGATCTTCGTATGATATTTCGCGGGGATCATACGTCACTTGCACGACCTCGGCGTGGCGGGTGCGGCCGGTGACAACCGCCTCGTAGTTGGCCGTTTCCGCGCGCCCCCCCGCATAGCCGGATACGACCTGGCGGACCCCGTCGAGCTCCTGAAAGACCGCCTCGACACACCAGAAACAGCCTCCGGCGAACACGGCGCGCGCGACGCCCGGATTCCGCGCGGGAGCCGCCGCGGAGTTGCCCTGCGTGGGGTTGCTCTGCTGAGCAGCGGCGGAGGGACTATGAGACGCTTCCGCCAACGTGGCGAGGGACGCGCGCGGCACGAAAGTCAACGCGCCCGAGTTCATGCAATA
>SLHB01000009.1 GCA_007136375.1 Candidatus Hydrogenedentota bacterium | reverse complement strand
GCGGGGCCGCTTCGATTACGGTCTTTTTGGACCGAATTACCTCCTACTACGGGGATATCGAGATGGTCCTTCAGGCTTTGGTCGATGAGAACCGCGCCTTCATCCTCTCCCGCCCCAGAGCAATGGTCCGGGTGGGGTCCGAAACGCCCACAACGGTCAAGACCGTTGAACAGATCCCCTACGAAAGCACGGAAGTCGCCGGGACGACCACGGTCCAAATCACCCAGTTCCGGGACACGGGCGTGAGCCTTGAGCTTACCGCGCCGGAGGTTGTCACGGACGATGGGGACTGGACGACCGAAGATGATATCTACATTAACCTCGACCTTTACGCCGATGTGAAGGAGTTGGGTCAGCAGTTTGTAGTGGCGTTGGACGATAGGTTTCAAGGCGACGAAAGTTCGCTGCAGCAGAGCCAAATCACAGCGCCGGAATTCGTGTCCCGCAGCATCAACACGAACGTGTGGGTCCGCCATGGACAGGTGCTCGTGCTTGGCGGCTTGTACCGGAACACAAAGACACAACGCCTGGACACCGTCCCATGGCTCGCCCAGGGCGAGGACATGGTGTTCGGCCTCGCGGAACAGGTTGTGCCTGGCACGGTGGGCGCGCGGCCCGTTTCGGCCACCATTGGCGGACGGGAGGAGACCGACCAACGGCGCGAATTGGTCTTTCTGATCAAGGCCGAGGCCTGGCGGCCCGCCTTTACCGTGGCCGACGAGCACATGCTCGTGGATCCCGACCCAGGAGAGGCGCCCGCGGAACGGGGCCACGCCGACGTCATCCGGGATGTCGTCGAAGGGGTCGGAGGCTTGATGATGGACAGCATGGAAGGAATTACCAGTCCCGTACGCGACGAGCTATACGAACGGGACGAGTACCGCGTAGATGATTAGCGCCTAGGATTGTTGGGTTCGGACCCCTTGCGGGACGGCGCTGGACGTACGGTGGCCGAACGAGGCTGAGGCACAATGCCAGAGAAGAGCAGATGAAGAAATCAGCAATACTCTTAACCGCCGCCGCGTTGCTTTTCGGCGCACCGGCGTGGAGCCAGATGTACAACGAACCGCCGGAGCAGGTCAACGTTTCGGTGAAGATCCTTGAGTTCCAGAGCGTCAAGGGCGTTGAGACAGGCTTTAACGCGTACTTTGCGCAACGGGAAGTAACCCGCCCCTACGGACGGGTTTCGGAAACAGGCCGGGGCGTCATCAGCACGGCCGACATTACTTTCCCGACGCCGCGCGCGCCAGCCATCACGGTGTTCCTCGACCGGATCACCTCGTACTATGGCGACATTGAGATGGTGCTTCAGGCCTTGGTCGACGAGAATCGCGCCTTTATCCTTTCCCGTCCCCGCGCCATGGTGCGGGTCGGGTCGGAGACGCCGGCGGAAGTAAAGACCGTCCAGCGGATCCCCTATGAGACCACCACGGTGGCGGGAACCACCACCGTTCAGATTACCGAGTTCCGGGACACGGGCGTGACCCTCGAACTCACGGCGCCTCAAGTGGTTGACGATGACGGGGATTGGACCACTAACGACGACACCTACATCAACCTGAATGTCTACGCCGACGTAAAGGAGTTGGGACAGCGATTCGTCGTGGCCCTGGACAACCGATTCCAGAGCGGCAATTCCGTAGGCCTTCAACAGAATCAGATTACGGCCCCGGAGTTCGTGTCCCGCAGCATCCGCACCAACGTGTGGGTGCGTCATGGCCAGGTTCTCGTGCTCGGCGGCCTCTACCGCAACACAAAAACGAACCGGCTGGATACGTTGCCGTGGCTGGCTCAAGCCGAAGATATGGCTATCGGGATGGCCGAACGGGTGATTCCCGGCACGGTGGGCGCCGCTCCGGTCTCCGCCACCATCGGCGGCCGCGCGGCGACCGAGGAACGGCGCGAGCTCGTCTTTCTCATCAAAGCCGAGGCTTGGCGGCCCGCCTTCACCGTGGCCGACGAACACATGTTCCGGGATCCGCTTTTGGGCGATGAGGCCCCGCGCCGCCGGGGTCACGCGGACGTAATTCGGGACGTTGTGGAGGGCGTGGGCGGCTTGATGATGGACAGCATGGAAGGCATCACGCGGCCCGTGTCCGAAGAGTTGCGGCAACGCGACGACTACGACGTGGATTAGGATTTGGAGATTAGGCAAGTTATGAAACGGCATTTGCGCCTGACAATAGCCCTATTGGTGGGAATCGGACTCTTAATGCCCCTCGCGTTGGCCGAGGATGAGGGCGAGGAGGAAGCCCCCGAGGAAGAGGCGCAGGAGGAGCCCGAACCTCAGCCGCAGGAAGGGCCGGTGGATATCCAACAGGTCCAAATCCAGGTTTGGATTAGCGAAACCACCGAGGACGGTCTGCGCGATCTGGGCACAAACTTGAACTATACCCGTTTCGTCCGCGGCGAGGAGATGAGCGGGAGTTTGGAGCGCATCCAAACCCAAACCTTCGACCCCATGGATCCAGACCAACGGGTGACGCTGCCGGCGCCTGGGAACCGGGAGCCCCTGCGGCCGGACCTGGAGGGAGGCTTGGGCGACGGTGTGCAGACCCAACGGGGCGCCGGACTGACGTTCAGCATCATCGACGCGGGACGCGGCACCATCGACGGCGTCTTCCGCTCGCTGGAGCGCAAGACCGACGTGGACCTTATTTCCAAGCCGGAGTTGCTTGTCACCAACCAGAATAACGCCATCATTCACGCGGGCGGCGAAGTCCCCTACCAAGGCCTGGAGTGGCACCGCAACGAGCCTGTTTTGAACGTGCGTTGGCAGAATATCGGCGTGGACCTGGATCTCACGCCCATCGTTCTGCCCAATAACATGGTGCAGCTCAACATTAACACCCTTGACGTGAGCGACGTGGTCCGCATTGAGAACGTGCGGGGCGTGGACTTGCCCGTGTTTTCGACCCGCTCGCAGACCGGCGAGGTCGTGGTGCCCAACGGCCAGACGCTCGTGATCGGCGGGTTGTCGAGCCGCATGGTCCGGAGCACGGAGCGGCGCGTGCCCGTCGTGGGGCGCATCCCGCTGCTCGGCATCCCCTTCCGGGGACGCCAGGCCGAAGCAGCCAATACGCATCTGCTGATCTTCGTCTCCCCCACTATCGTGAACCTGCGGGACATGGCGCCGGAAGCGGTGAACGCGCTGAATTTCTGGCGGCAGGAGCGCTGGCGCCACGAGGGACGCATCGACCAGGAGATCCAGCACATGCAGCAGGGTATGTACTGAGTCACAGATCCAAAGGCTGCGTGACTCCGATACAACGATCGTGAGTGAAGTCCCACCGCCACTGTGGCCAAGGCCCCGGTGGCGGTGTTTTTCAATGGGAGCGGCTCTTGCGTTCATTTCTTCACCGATACGGCCTCATACTCCTCACCGGTTTGAGTTTGGGCTACGCCTTTCCGAGGACGGGCCTCTTCGTCCTCGCCTGGGCGGGGCTGATTCCCCTGCTCGCGCACACTCGCGGCATGAGTCCGCTCGCCGGCGGCAAGGCGTTCTTTCTGTCGGGCCTCACGTTCTATCTCGTCCTCCTTCAATGGCTCATGGCCAACACGTACTGGGCCGGCGGCTGGGCCTTCGTGGGCTATGTCCTGCTAAGCGTGGTCATGGCGGCGTACTGGGGCGTTTTCGGTATGGCCTGGATCTGGCTTCGCCCCGCTCTGCCACGGCCGCTCGCCTGGGCCATCGCCCTCCCCTTGCTTTGGGCCGTAATGGAGGCGCTCCAAGCCCGGCTATTCACCGGCTTCGGCTGGGGCGCTCTCGCCTACTCCCAAGGCGCGAACCTCCCCATTCTCCAA
The DNA here is from genome assembly GCA_007136375.1 of Candidatus Hydrogenedentota bacterium. GTDB lineage: Bacteria > Hydrogenedentota > Hydrogenedentia > Hydrogenedentales > SLHB01 > SLHB01. The sequence goes on along the minus strand of SLHB01000009.1, from coordinate 1,322 downwards.
TGGGCGGCTGTGGGCGGCGCTCCCCTTGTCGCCGGATTCATCGTGGCCGTCAACGGCTTGCTCGCCCAGGCGCTGCTGTCCCGGGGGCGCGCCCGCTACCTTCATGGCGCGGCGGCGTTGCTGCTCTTAGCCGCGACGCACGGTTTCGGCGCGCAAATGCTGGGCGAGCCCCGGTACAACGATGCGCCGTTCCGCGTTGGCGTGCTTCAGCCCAACTTCTCTCTGGAGATGAAGTGGGATCGGGAATACACGGTGGACATGGTGGAAAACGTGGCGGAGAAATCCCTGTTGCTCGCGCGGACCGAACCCCTGGACCTATTCGTCTGGCCCGAGGCCCTAGTGATGGCTCCCATTGAAAGCCCTGGTGTGCTACGGCCCATCCAGCGCCTCGCCCAGGAGACTTCCGCTACCGTCTACACGGGGGCCCAGCGCTGGAACACGGACCGAGGCGGCTCCTTGAATTCAAGCCATCTCATTCGGGAGGACGGCGCCGTCGCCGGAACGTATGACAAGATCCGCCTAGCTCCCTTCGGCGAGTACGTGCCGCTGAGCGACTACATCCCGTTCGTTCAACAAGTCGTGCCCGCCATTGGAGACATCTTGCCTGGAGCCACCCCCAAGGTGTTCGATGTGAACGGACGCCAGCTCGGCCCGCTTATCTGCTTCGAGGCCTTGTTCCCCCATATGGCCCGGCGCCTCCGCGCGGAGGGCGCCGACGTGTTAGCCGTCATCACAAACCTAGGCTGGTTTGGCGCGACAAGCGCGATCGAGCAGGAGCTGAATATCTCGCGGCTTCGCGCTATCGAAACGCGGCTGCCTTTGGTCCACAGCGCCAATACCGGGATTTCCGGCGTGTTTGACCCCTGGGGCCGCTTTCAATTGGTCGACCGGGTGTTCACGCCCGACGGGAGCTACCGTTATTTGCCCGACCACATCCGCCCCGGTCAGACGCTCAAGAGCCGCTTGGGGGGCGTGTTCGATCTCCCCGAATCCGAACCCCTTCCGCTGCCGGGAAGCCAGCGGGCCTTCCCTTTCCTAGCCGCGGCGATCGTAGCAGGGCTCGCAGTATGGCGCTGGCGCCGCTTAGGCCTTCGCCCCGTGTAAGGGCGCGCCGGGCGAATAGAACAGCCAGATAGCGTGTTGTCCAAAGACGGCTTGCCCTCAATCGCCGGATAAGAACACCGTTGGCGGAGCGGCGGCGCTTGTGTGCCGGAAAGATGCGGACCATGTCCGTTCACCCGATGGGTGAAGGCCACTGTTTCTTCCTCGGCGCGAATATGAGACTGGACAGCGATGTCCAGCCAAGCTTATCCGGCGATTTG
>SLHB01000227.1 GCA_007136375.1 Candidatus Hydrogenedentota bacterium | reverse complement strand
CATCCGGCTAACGGGGATGCGCAATGACTTCTCCTGGGAGCTAGCGGCGAAGGAGTACGTGGGCCTTTATGAGAAGGCCATGCGCAAGCCATGAGCGCGGCGCCGGAATCCGCCGTGGTCGAGACGGACTCGCCGGAAGCCACGGAAGCCCTCGGCGAGGCCTTGGCGCGCCTCTTGCCCCCGGGCGCCGTGGCCGCCCTTCACGGCAATCTCGCGGCGGGCAAGACCTGTCTGGTCCGCGGCGCCGCCCGGTGTTTTGGCGCCGAACACGCCGTGCACAGCCCGACCTTTACCCTGGTGAACGCCTATGGCGCCGGCCCGGTTCTCCACCACCTCGACCTATACCGCCTAGGCGCGGCGGAAGAGGCGTTGGATTTGGGCATCGAGGAATTGCTGGATATGCCCGAGGGGTGCTGCATGATCGAATGGGCCGAGCGGGCGGAGGCGCTGCTTCCCGCGCAACGGGTCGACGTATTGTTGGAGCACCTGGGCGGCGGCCGGCGCCGGATCACGGTGAGCGACCGCGGCGTATTGCCGTCCGGTTGGGCGGCGCGGCTTCAGGCCGTCATGGACGGGCCACGGACCGAAAACGCCTGAACTACCGCGCCGGCGCTCCCGCTCCGGCGAGGAGGCCGGCCCCGGGGCGGCCGGATGGGAGGGGGTCCACGGCCGGATCCAGGGCGACGCTTCCAGCGGGACGCAATGGCATGCGCAACAGTACGAACCGTCCGTCGTTCTCCAGGATGCTGCTGATTTCGGCGGCGGTGAGTTGGAGACCGCTGACGGCTTCCTCGATCCACCGCCCCAACAGCCCGTGGGCCTCCTGGATGTGGCCGAGCTGCGCCCGGGCGGCCGCTAAATGATAGAGGGCGTCCAAGTCCTCCGGATTGTCCTCTAGGATGAGATCGTAGCCCTGCTCAAGGATGGCGAGTTCATCCGCGACCCAAAGTTGTTCCGCCAGGTGTTGGCGTTCTTCCGCGTTTCCGGCGCCGTCTCGCCGCGCTTCTCCGAGAAAGGCCTCCTCCATCTGCAAGCGCCGCACCTCGTTGTCCAAGATCTCCGTGATTTCCGCGCCGCTGAGCGCCCTTGGCAGGAGGGCGGCGTAGCGGGCGCCATGCTCGCGCGCGTCGTCGATGGCGCCGGTCCGCGCGGAAGCCCGCGTCAGCGCGAGGAGGTGGCTGGGATTGCCGGGTTCGAGGGTGGCGGCGATGGTGGCCAGGGCGGCGGCCTTCTCGGCCTCGCCCTGACGGCGTGCGCTGTCGGATAGAGGAAGGAGGATGTTCGCCAGCACGGCGTTGCCCTGGGGGTCTCGGGAAGGAGCGAGGTCCGCGGTCTGCTCATGGAATGGCGTGGGATTGCCTCCGTCATCATCGTGGCCTTCCCGGGGGTAGACGAGGACCGGGCCCGCTATGCCGGCCCGCGCCGCAAGCCATGCGGGCGCGAAGCCCGCGAAGGCCATGGGGCGCTCCGGCGCGTTGTCGCGCACAAAATCCCAGACCAACAGGTCTCTGAGGGCTTCCTCGTCTCCGTCCCGGTCTTGGAGCCTGCGCCATTGGAGCGGCTGCTCCCGTTCCCACCGCTCCAGCGCGCCGGGTTGGGGAAAGACGCGGGGCAGGTCGACGGCGCCGTCCCAGTGGGCGTTCGCCCGGTTGCGGTAGGATGTGTCCACGAGGGCGTCCAGGGGAAGCACGCGGACATCCGTCCGGTGGTCCCCGCTCCTCTGCGCGCTCAGCGCCAGCGATGTGAGGGTGCGGTCGCCCGTGATAAGAATGGCGTTCGCGGGGCACGCGTCAAGCATGGCGGCGGCGGCGGCGCTGGCGGCGCCATGGCTGCGGCTGGGCGCGCCGGTGAACTGGAAGGCCACGACGAGGGCGGCGGCGAGAACGGCGGTTCCGATGGCCAGCCGTGGCGCCTGATCATGCCGGAACATGGCGCCGAGGGCGGCGGCGGTCCCGCATGCGATGAAGATGCTCGCCGCGGCCAGCGCCATGACGAGGGGAGCTTCGCCATCCTGGAGGAAGGTTTCCGCGCCGTACTGATTTGTCAGAAAGGGGAGGAACGGCCCCATCATAAGAAAGACGGCCGCCAACATGACGGCGTAGCGTTGTGTGGGGCGGCGGAAGAAGAGGACCATGGCGGCCGCGGCGGGCAACAGGGCCAGGGCGGGAAACTCCCGGAGCAACGTCACGCCGAAACCCCACTGCGGCGGCGCTTCCCCGATGGCCGGATAGGGGGAGCGGAGCGCGTAACTCATGAGCAGTCCTGCTCCGCCGGTCCACCAGATGGCGGCCAGGACGGGCGCGAGGGCCACGGCGGCGAAGAGCGCCGTCAGGAACGCGGCCCGGGGCAGCAGGGCGGCGGTGTTCAGCGGATGGAAGAAGTAGACGAGGAGCAGCAAGACGATGAGGAGGCCGAAGGCGGCGTGGTTCGCCGCGGCCAATCCGCCCGCGACGGCCGCCGCTCCGAGCCAGGGCATCGCGGCTTCGCGTTCCAGCGCGGCGAGGAGCAACGCCAGGGCGCCTAGGGCGAGCGCGGTGGTGACCACGGCCGGGTGCGCCGCCGCCGCGGCGCCCGTCATGGAGGGCGACGTGGCCAAGAGAACGCCCGCCAACGCCCCGGACGCGGCGGCGACGGGACGGGGAACCAGCCATTTGCTGGCGCCGGCCGCGATTCCGGAAGCCAACGCGCAGGTTATCGCTCCGAGGAGCACGGCGAGGCCGTTGGCGGTCCAGACGCCGAGTCCGCCGGGAAGGACGCCCGCCAGACCGTATAGGATGCCCGCGACGGGCGGGATGGGCTCCAGGCTGTCCCCGTGAAGGAGCGGGCCTTGCCACGGCGTAAACGCCACGCCTGGACTCATCCGGAAGCCGAACCAGAGCAGGGCGGCCAGGCCGCCGCACAGCCCGGCCGCCCACTCCGGCCGTTCACTTAAAGCTTGCCGATAAGATCCTGGATGACGCGCGTTGTCTTGTCCCATGAAGTCACCTGTTGCCGCGCTTGGGCGCCAAGTTGGCGGCGGAGGGCGCTGTCTTGCGCCAGTTTCGTGAGCTGCTCCTCAAGGGCGGCCTGGCTCCGGGGCGCGTGAAGCAAGCCCGTTTCCCCATCACGGATGTGTTCGATTCCTTCCAGGGTCTCCGGCGCCACTACAGGAAGGCCGCACGCCGCCATGGCCGCCGCTTCGTGTTCCGTGCCGGCGTCTACGTAGCCCATGGACGACTCTTGATACAGGGCGAGCCGCTCTTCCTTTGGCGCCCGGGCGATGTGCGTCACTCCCGGCTGCAATGTCCATGGCTTGCGCACGCTGATAATCGTGACGTCCAGGAGCACGCCGCGCCGCGCCAAGGCGGCCAGCGCCCGGAGCAAGCGCCCCGGCCGGTGGGTCACGGCGGTGAGCACGGGAGGCCCGGTTGGCTCCGGGCCGGGTTGGTAGAATTCCGTATCGGCGCCGTATGGCGCATAGACGATATGCTTTTCGTCCAGCCCTGCGTCAAGCATTTCTTGCCGCGCGCGCTCGGACGCGGCCGCCAAAGGGTTCGGGGGGGCGTCTGATAGGCCCGCCCCACGGCCGAGCCGGAACACAAGGGGCAACACGGGCACGTCCGCCCGCTCCGGAATCCGCATGGGGCGGCCGTTGACACAGTCCACAACCACGTCATATTGTTCGCTTAACTTGCCCGAGTTAGCCAGACGCGAGTAGAGAATGCTGGCCATCATCGGGTGAAAGGCGGGCAATCCGAGCCGGGCCACCTGGATTCCCGCGGCGACTTCCACGCCGCGGCGCGCGTCTTGGCTCAGAAGCCGGGAAAACTGATCTTGGCAGACCCAGGAGACCTGATCGCCTTGCTGGGCCATGCGGGAGAACACTTGGTAGCAGTAACGCTCCGGGAGACCCGCGTCCGGAACCCGCCAATCCTTTGCGCAAAACACTAGGACTCTTCGCATAAGTCGAGTATTGTAGCATTCTGGGGTCCTGAGCGCGATCCAGGACCGCCGCTGCTTCGATGAGAGAAAGCCGCGTCAGACACCATGAACACCCCGTCCGAAAAGGTCCATTCCGGGACGCGCGTCCCCGCCCGTTGGCGCCGGGCCGCGCGATGGGTGCTGCGCTGGAGTGCGCGCGCGGCCGCCGCGGCCTTCCTGCTCCTCTTCGTTCTGTTCCTGATCTTCTTCCATGAAGCCTTGTACAACCGCTTCTGGCGCTTTCCCAGGGAAGAAGCGGCCTGGCGCGCCATTCGGGCCGCCCACGAGCCGCCAAGTTTCCAATACGCATGGAACACCTACCGCGGGGTCTGTCATGCCCATTCCCACCGGTCTCACGACAGCCTCATCACCTACCCCGAAATCCTGGAAGCGGCTCAGGAGGCGGACCTCGACTTCATTTTCATGACCGACCATTGCGTGGAAGGCCGCGCGGACTACGGCAAGGGATGGCGGGGCGTTCACGGCGACGTGTTGTTTGCGCCCGGGTACGAGATGGCCCACGGCTTCATGGCCTGGGGCTTGCCGCCGGACACCGTGCTGGATTGCCGCGAACCACCCCGCGCGCTAGCGGAGACCATCGCGTCCGAAGGCGGTCTCCTGTTCTTTGCCCACACGGAACGGGACCGCATGTGGGAGCTGCCGCAGCTTGGCGGCATGGAGATCTATAACATCCACGCCCTGTTTACTCAGGCTGGGCCGTGGCCGCTCGCGCCGGACATCCTGCTGTCATTGGGTCGCTATCCCGATCATGTGATGCGCCGGATCTACCGGCCGCAACCCGGCATTCACGCCCGCTGGGACGCCCTCAACGAGGAACGGCGGATTACCGGCGTGGCCGGGAATGACGCGCATCAGAACGTGGGGCTCATGGGGTTCTGGACGCCGGAAGACGCCCTCGTGGTCCGGACCACCGCGGGCCGGCCCTTCACGGAGATCCGCCTCAACGCGCTTATCCGGCCCGTGGCGCGCTGGCTGCTCCCGGAGCCCCGTCCCGGCGATGGCAAGGTCTTCCGCTTCGACGTCGACGACTACGCGCGGACGCTACGGTTCTTCAATACCCACATTCTCGCCAGCGAACACTCCGAGGAGGCGCTCCTGGAAGGGTTGCGGGAGGGCCGCGTCTATGTGGCCTTCGACATGATCGCCGACGCCCGCGGCTTTG
>SLHB01000248.1 GCA_007136375.1 Candidatus Hydrogenedentota bacterium | reverse complement strand
TCGCAAGCCCAGTCAGGATCAATCGGCCAAACATGATGAGTCGGTGATTGTGGTTCGTGGCACGCTTTAAGCAGTTGTAAAAAGTGCTGGCGGGATACATCCTCGGCACCTAAGCGGTACAAATGATCGGTGGGGAGTTGGCAGTCGATGAAGTGGAAGCCCCAGTCGAGCATGAGGGCGGCGAGGCAGGCCATGGCTGTCTTGGACGCGTTGTCGGCGTTTGAGAACATGGATTCGCCGAAGAAGGCGGCGCCGAGGCTGACGCCGTAGAGGCCGCCGGCGAGGACGCCGTCTTGCCAGCATTCGATGGAGTGGGCGTAGCCTTCCCGGTGCAGCGCGATGTAGGCGTCCATCATTTCCGGAGTGATCCAGGTGCCCTCGCGATGGGGGCCGCGGATGCCCGCGCAGGCGGCAATGACCGCTGGGAAGTCCGTATCGGCCGTCACGTGGAATACGCCTTGGCGGAGCAAGCGGCGCATGGTCTTGCCGAGATGGAATTCGCGGGGATAGAGGACGAGACGCGGGTCCGGCGCCCACCAGAGGATAGGGCAGCCTTCCTCGTACCAGGGGAAGATGCCCTGGGCGTAGGCCCGCAGCAGCCGGGGGGCGCTCAAGTCGCCGCCGGCCGCCAACAAGCCGTCGGGCTCCGCCCAGTCCACGGGTGGAAAGACGGGGGCGTCGCCGAGGCGGAATACGGCCATTACTCGTTGAATCGGAACACGATGCTGTCTTCTTCGATGTCGGCGATGGCCGCGCCGCCTTTCTCCAGCCGCCCAAAGAGGATCTCGTCCGACAACCGATCCATGATCTCCGACTGGATGAGCCGGCTCAGGGGCCGCGCGCCGTAGGTGGCGTCGAAGCCATGCTCGGCGAGCCAGGCCCGGGCCGCGCTGGTGAGGTCCAGGCTCACCTTCTTGCCCGCGAGCTTGCCCTGAAGCTCATGGATGAACTTGTCGACGATGCGTTCGATCACCGGTTGGGGCAAGCTGTGGAACATGACCACGCTGTCGAGGCGGTTGCGGAATTCCGGAGAGAAGGTCCGCTCGATGGCCTTCATGCCCTTGCTTTCCGGCGTCTGCTCTTGGCCCGCGAAGCCGATGGTCCGCGCGGCCATGTCGCGGGCGCCGGCGTTGGAGGTCATGACGAGGACGACGTTGCGGAAGTCGGCCTTGCGTCCCGTGTTGTCCGTGAGCTGAGCCTCGTCCATGACTTGCAGGAGCACGTTGAACAAATCGGGATGGGCCTTCTCCACCTCGTCGAGGAGCAGCACGCAATGGGGGTGCTTGCGGATTTCCTCGGTGAGGAGACCCCCTTGTTCAAAGCCGACGTAGCCGGGCGGCGCGCCAATGAGGCGGGCCACAGTGTGCTTCTCCATGTACTCGCTCATGTCGTAGCGGGCGAAGTGGACGCCCATGATGCTCGCGAGCTGCCGCGCCACTTCGGTCTTGCCCACGCCGGTCGGCCCCGTGAAGAGGAACGACCCCACGGGCCGGTGGATGGGCGCCAGGCCCGCGCGGGAGCGCTTGATGGCCGTGGCGATGGCGCGGATGGCCTCGTCCTGGCCGAAGACCACGGAGCGCAATTCCTCTTCGAGCTTCGCGAGGCGGTCCTTGTCCTCGGAGGAGACGCTGTGCGCGGGGATGCGCGCGATGTCCGCCACGACCCGCTCAATGTCCTGGGGCCGGATGGTTTTGCGCGATCGTCCCGGCAACAACCGCGTACTCGCCGCCGCCTCGTCGATGACGTCCACCGCCTTGTCCGGCAGGTAGCGGTCATTGATGTGTTTGGCCGAGAGTTCCGCGGCGGCGCGCAAGGCCGTGTCGGTGTAGGTGATGTGGTGATGCTTCTCGTAGACTGCGCGAAGCCCCCGCAAGATGAGGATCGTCTCGTCGATGCTTGGCTCCAGGATGTCGATCTTCTGGAACCGCCGCGAAAGGGCCCGATCCTTTTCGAAATGGTTCTTGTACTCTTCGTAGGTGGTGGACCCGATGCAGCGGAGTTCGCCGGAAGCGAGAACCGGCTTGAGGATGTTCGACGCGTCCATGCTGCTGTCCGCCGTGGCGCCCGCGCCGACGACGGTGTGGATCTCGTCCACAAAAAGGATGGCGTTCTCGCGCTCGCTCACGGCCTGGATCACCGTCTTCAGGCGTTGCTCAAAGTCGCCCCGGTACTTGGTGCCCGCCAGCAACGCGGGCAGATCCAGCATGAGGATTTCCGCGTCCCGCAAGAAGCCGGGGACGCGGCCCTCGTGTATGCGCAAGGCGAGGCCTTCGACCATGGCGGTCTTGCCCACGCCGGGTTCGCCCGTGAAGATCGGGTTGTTCTTCCGCCGCCGGCACAATACCTGGATGGCCCGCCGCAGTTCGCGCTCGCGGCCGACGAGGGGGTCGATCTTGCCCGCGGCGGCCCGTTCGCACAGATTCACCGTGAAGGCTTCAAGGGGATCCCGGGCGCGCGCCCGGCCCTTGGACGGGGCCTCTTCCACGGCGGGTTCGTCGTCCTCTTCATCCTCCGAGGCCGCTTCGCCGCCGAACTCGTCCTTGGGCCAAGGCCCGTCACTGGGGATGCCGTGGGAGACGTACTCCAGCACGTCGAGGCGCGAGATGCCCTCGCGCTGGAGGAAGTAGGCGGCGTGGGAGTCTTTCTCCTCGAACATGGCGGCGAGGATGTCGCCGGCGTCCACCTCTTTCTTGCCGGAGTAATGGACATGGGCGATAGCGCGCTGCATCAGGCGCTCGAAGCCCGGCGTCTGCTGGGGCACATGCTCCTGACGGCCGGGGACGGTCTCCACTTGCTTCTCGAAGTAGCTTTCCAGCGCCTCGCGGATCCGGTCCGGTTCGCCACCGCAGCGCAGGATGATCTCCTGGCCAAGGGCGTCCGACAACATGGCGTAGAGGAGATGCTCGACGCAGAAGTATTCGTGCCGCCGCCGCCGGGCCTCGCGCAACGCGGCCCCCAACGTGGCCTCAAGGGCTTTGCTAATCATGGTTCGCGCCTTCCTTGCACGCCTATGGCCGCCCAGGGCGGGCGCCGCCATGGCTCAATGCCGTATGCACCGGCGCTCGAAGCGCCGCTATTCGGGCTCCATGGTGCAGCGCAGGGGATAGCCGTGCTCCCGCGCCTGCCCATGAACCGAGGCGATCTTCGCCTCGGCGATCTCGGCCGGATACACGCCGCACGTAGCCAAGCCGGATTTATGAATCTGGATCATCAATTGCACGGCCTCCGGAGAAGGTTTCCGGAACACCGTCTCCAGAATGTGGACCACGAAATCCATCGACGTGTAATCGTCGTTGTGCATGAGAACCCGGTACATCGCCGGAGGCGCGAGTTCGTCCTCCAGCCGTTCCCGGGTTTCTCCGCCGGGTTCTGCGCCAAACCTGCTCACGGGCTGCTTTCGCCTGTTTTCCTCCCAAAGTCATGGAACGCTCCAGACCCCGCGCGGCGGTGTCCGGATGTTCCCTGATCTTACCACAGGAATCCGTGGGCGCAAACAACAGGGCGCGTCTCGTGCCCCGTTCGTCGCCGGGCGAATCCGGCGGCTTTACCCGATACCTCGCCTAGGTTATCATTGTTTCCAGGTTTTGCGGCCGCAACGCCCGGGAGGACTTGATGCGACCATGCTTTTCCTGACCTGGAATCCCCGTCCACCTCTGTCCAAGTGCGTGGACTTCATGTGGCTCTACGAGGGCGAAGCGCCCGCCCATGCCGAAGAGCGCATCTTGCCCACGGGTGCGGTGGACATGGTGATCAGCCTTGTGGACGGCGCGTTTGAAAGCCCCATTCTCACCGGTGTCCACACCCGTTACTTTATTATCGGCGCCAGCATTCAATGCTCAACCATGGGGGTGGTGTTTAAGCCCGGCGGCGCCGTTCCCGTCCTTGGCGTCCCCGCCAGCGCGATCGCCAACGCCCATGTTCCCCTGGCGGAGCTCTGGGGAGGCGAGGCGCGAGCCCTGCAAGACCGGATAGTGGGCGCGCCCTCTTCCCGGGCGCGGTTTCGGATCCTGGAGGACGCGCTGATCGCCCGGCTTCCGCGCGCCGCGCCGGTCCATTCCTCTGTCGAGGCCGCGGTCCGCTGGTTTGGGTCCGCGGCGCCGCCCTCCGTGGCGGGAGCGGCCGCCCAAGCCGGCTTGAGTCATCGCCGGTTCATCGAGGTGTTCCGGCAAGCCGTTGGCGCGGCGCCGAAGGCCTATTGCCGCGTGCGCCGGTTTCAGCGGGCCTTGGCGCGCATCCACGGTCCGGGCGACAGGGACTGGATGGATGTGGCGCTGGATTGCGGCTACTACGATCAGGCCCACTTCATCCACGATTTCCGCGCCTTTTCCGGTGTCAGCCCTACGGCGTACGCCGCCTTGTGCGATGGCAAGCGCAACCACGTTCCCGTCCTCGACTAGGGAAAACGGTCAATTTTTTCCAATACGTCCGCCGGGTTTTTGGGCACAATGGCCCGGAAACCGGGACGTTCCCGCGTGGATTTCGGCAAACTCGGAAGATATAAGGAGGCGCGCATGAGCACGGATTACAAGCCCCAAGGGTTTCACGCCATCACCCCGTACCTCATCGTGGAGGGCGCGAACCGGCTGATCGCCTTTCTCAAGGAGGCCTTCGGCGCGGAGGAAATCATCGTAATGCCCAGCGACGACGGCGGCGTCATGCACGCTGGCCTGCGGGTTGGCGATTCCGTGGTGGAGTTGAGCGACGCCGGCGGACAGTGGCGGCCCATGCCCGCCGCCCTGCACTTCTACGTGCCGGATGTGGACACCGTCTATGAGCGGGCTCTGGCCGCGGGCGCCCAGTCCATCTCAGCGCCCCAGGACATGTTCTACGGCGAGCGGGCGGCCAGCGTCGAGGATCCCGCGGGCAACCATTGGCACATCGCCACTCTCATCGAAGAACTCAGCGACGAGGAGATCCACCGGCGCGCCGAAGCCGCGAAGACCGGCGGCTGAAGATTCGGCGGCGCGATTCCGCCCGCATCGTTCCCATAACGGCGCGGCTGGCCGCCAAGCCGCCGGTATGATTCCGCTGTGGGCCAAGGCCGTGTCTGGTCTTGGCCCAACCTCAACACTGTCGCCCCGGTCTGCGACGCCCCCCCGGCCAGAGGCAAGTCAGCGCCCTGGGCTTCGCCGTCCCACCCCCTAAACATCCTTC
>SLHB01000079.1 GCA_007136375.1 Candidatus Hydrogenedentota bacterium | reverse complement strand
CCGAACCGCCGGGGCGGCCAGACGTGGAGCGGTGATGAGCGCGCACGGAGAACAGCCACAGGACACGACGTTTGAGGCGTTGGTCCGGGATGCGCCGCCGCCGGAGGGGAGCGAGCACCGGCGGGCGCTGGACGGGGCCATCGCGTTGTTGGGGCCCGTGCTCATCTTCGTCATGTGCGCGTCCGTCCTCTGGTTCTTGCTGGACGTGCGCTCGGTCTACACCACGGTGAACGATCTCAACCTGCGTTGGGCGGGGACGTGGTTCCTCGTGGGCATCGTCGCCATCAACCGGATGCACGCGCATCAGGGCAAGCATGAGGCGGTCCTGTACGTGGTGCTTCTCGCCTTGGTCTCCACCCTCTACACCCTAGCGGTCACGGAGATGAGCGGGATGGGCGCGGCGGTGCCGGGCCTTATCCGTCATCCCGGGGGCGCGGCCCTGTTTAACACGGCGCTGATGCTCGCCCTTTGGCTGGCGGTGAACCGGCTCACGTGGGAGTGTTGCGTCGCGAGCAACCCGCGGGCGGCGGAGATCGGCATCTTCAGCGATGTGGCGCGCCGCTGGCTGGCGGAGAAGGGGGAAGGCGCGAAGGCGGGCGCCGAGGCGCGGGCGGAGGCGACGCTGGAGCCCTATGACCCGACGGAGTGGACGCCGGAGCGGCGCCGGCGGCGGGAGAAGGCGCCCGCGAGCGAAGCGGAGGCGGAGGCGCCGAAGGGGCATCCGGGCACGGGGGTGCTCCTCCTCAGCATTCCGGCCATGCTCATCTTCACCCTGGGCCTGCGGGTCATCCAGCATGGCGGGCCGGGGCTCATGGCGCGGGGCAATGTTCTTCTCGTGGCCTACACGGCGGCGGCCCTGTTGTTGCTCATGTTCACGAGTTTGGGCGGCGTGCTGGAGTATTTCCGGGAGCGGCGGGTGCCGATTCCTCCGGCATTGCCCGCGTTTTGGTTGACCTTCGGCGGGTTCTTGACCCTTGTGGTGTTGGTGGGCGCGGTGGCGCTGCCGAAACCGGCGCTGCCGCCGCCAGCGGACATCGCCCAGCCCGGCGCCGGCGATTACCGTTACCCCATCGGCTTTGAGCTCCGGCCGGTGGAGCGTGCGCCGGAGGAGGCGGCGGAGCACGAGGCCATGATGCGCGTGCTTACTTGGGGCGTCCTCGGCGGCCTGGCCGCGTTCGCGGCGTACACGGCCTTGCGGGGCGTGGGCCTGGGCGCCGCCCGGGTCGCCGCGCGGCGCGCCACGCCCGCGTGGATGCGCCGTTGGGCCGCGCGCTTGGACGCGCTATTGCAGACGCTGTTGCGCCCGCCCCGTCCGCGAAAGCGGCGCCGGCGCCTCCGCATCCAGCGGGACATCGCCGCGAGCGCCCAATACCGGAACCCCATGGGGGCGCCAGGCGGCGCGGCCCGCATGACGCCGGGCCAGCACATCGCCTACGCGTACGAGGCCCTGTGCGCCTTGGCGGAGGACCTCGCCGCGCCCAAGCGCCCCGGCCAGACGCCCTACGAGTTTCTCCGCGCGTTTCCGCCGGAACTCGACAGCATCCGTCCTGAAGCGGCGGAGTTGACCGAACTCTTCGTGGAGATCAATTACGGCGGACGGAAGCCGCCGCCCCGCGTGGAGGATCGGCTCCGCCGCTTCTGGACAGTCTACGAGCGCGCGCGCAACCGGGTGCTCAAGTAGCCCCTTGTCTGAACCACGCCTTCCTTATCCCTTGTACGGCAGGCCCATCAGGTGACAGAGGATATAACGGTCGAGCTCTTCGTAGTCCCGTTCGGCGATGAGCTGCCGCTCCAGATTCTTGTCCAGGCCGCGGACCTTCTCCACGAGGGCCAGGAAGTTGCGCCGGCTGTTGGCGAGATGCTTCCAACTCACGTCCTGTTTCTGCGTGCGCATGGCCTTGACGTCGAGACCGACCCATTCGCCGTTCTGCCCGAAGCCGGCCTCCTCCAAGACGCGCACCTGGTTGAAGGCGTGGCGCAGGTTGTAGGCGCCGAAGGCCTTGTCCTGGTCGAACTTCAGCCCGCCTTGGTCGTTGAGATGCACGCTCCAGAGCTTGCCATGGGCGAGGGCGTAGCCCATGTCGTCGGAGGCGTCGAGGCCGCAGAGCATGCTGTGGGCGGTCTCCACGAGGCAGCCCATGCGTTCCGGCGCCTTGGTCATGTACCCGAGGCCGATGGCGTGGCCGATGGTCGGGATGATGGCGCTGTCCACCGGTTCATTAGGCTTCGGCTCGACGAGGATCCGGAGATCCTTGTCGTAGTCGAGGAGCTCGTTGAGGGCGTCGCGGATCATCAGTACCTGTTGCCGGGCGGACTTGACCTCCCGGATGGACGTGCCTTCCCGGGCGAGCCACAGCACCATGTACTGGGCGTCCACCAGGCGCAGGATGTCGATGCACTTCTTCGTGCGGTCCATGGCGTACTGCCGGCACTTGGGGTCGTTGTTGGTGAAGGCGCCGTCGATGGTCTCCGGCGCGAACCAGAGGCGGGGCGCCACGAACTCGGCGGCGAGGCCTTCCGACGCGAGCATTTCCTTGATCTGGCCCGCCTCCCGCTCGATCTGCTGGCTCGATTTCGTGTCCAAGTCCTCGACCACGTCGTCGTCGTGGAATTGCATGCCGTCGAAGCCCAACTCCTTGGCCCGCTTCATCTTGTCGGCCAAGGGGATGGGCTGCCGGACGGGCGGACCAAAGGGATCGGCGCCCTCGTCGATGTTCCAGGGCCCGAAGGACATGCGGTATACGCCTTGCTTATCGCTCATGGGTGTGCTCCCTCCACGTGTTGCGTCTTCCCGGATCTCCGGGCGCGACCGGCCCGGTCCGGCAAGCATACGGCGTGGACCCGTCGCAGTTCAAAACAGGCCCGCGCCGGACATGGAACTCTCCGCCACCTTCATTCATTATAGAAGGTATATTCCACTACGCAGCAGCCGCAATCCAAGCGGGGGAGGATACACACGATGTTCATTTCACGGATGGGCTGGGCCTTGGCGATCGCCGCGTGCGCGGCCCTGGCGGCGGGAGCGGCGGACACGCCCCTCGTCATTCTCGACACGGACATGCGCTCCGACTGCGACGACGCGGGCGCGTTGGGCATGCTCCACGCCTTGGCGGACCGGGGCGAGTGCGAGATCCTCGGCGTCATGGCGAGCACGACGGGGCCCCATGTCGTCGCGACGATAGACGCCATCAACACCTACTACGGCCGTCCGGACCTGCCCGTGGGGCTTGTCGCGGGCGAGCATACCCGCGGGGGAGATGACTACGCGCCGGTGGTGGGGGATCCCAAGCGCTTTCCGAGCACCCTAACCAACGAAACGGCGGAGGACAGCGCGGCGCTTTACCGGCGGTTATTGCATGAGGCGCCGGACAACAGCGTCAAGATCGTGGTCATCGGCGGCCAACCCTGCCTGTACCAGTTTCTACAGACCGAAGCGGACCATGAGGGAGACGGCGTCGAGAAGACAGGCCGGGAGTTGGCCGAGGCGAAGGTCCAGGAACTGGTGCTGATGGCGGCCAACTTCGAGAATCCCGATCACGCCGAGTGGAATGTTACGCTCCACGTCCCCGGCGCGCAGCTCGTGGCCGAAGCGTGGCCTGGCCCCATTGTCTACTCCGGGTACGAGATCGGCCACGTAATCCAGACGGGAGGCGCCTTAACCGATCCCGAAACCAATCCGGTGGCCATGAGCTACAAGCTCTACGGCGGCACGGAAGGCGGCCAGGGCGTGATCGGCAACCGGTCGAGCTGGGATCAAGCAGCCGTCTACTATACGGTGCGGGGCCTTGAACACGAGGGCGAACCCATCTGGTCGCTCAGCGAACCCGTGGATGTGCGCTTTGACGATGACGGACGCACGTTGTACGAGGAGAACCCGGACGCGGACCGGCGCTATAAGATTCAGGAGATGCCCATCGAGGACACGGCGGCGCTCATCGAAGAACTCATGACGCAGCCGCCCCGGGCGTCCGTCGAGATCGCCGCGCCGGCCCCTGGCGCGACCGTCGCGCCCGGCGCGGAGTTGACCCTGTCGCTGGAAGCGGCGACCCGGGGCGGCGACACCGCCAGCGCGGTGTTTCTCGTGGATGGCGAACCCGTGGCCCCCGCGGCCAGGCCGCGCTTCCAGGAGCGCAGGCCAGACTACGACCTGGCGCGCGTCTCCCTCGGTTTGGCATGGACGCCCGAGGCGGAAGGGAGCCACTATCTCCAAGCGCGGATCGAAACCAGCAATGGCGGCGTCTTCTACACGCCTCCCCGCCCCGTGAGCGTCGTGGAAGGCATGGAGCCCACGGGGGACAACGCGCCCGACCCGGCCCTGAACCTCGCCCTCACGCCAGACGCGAACCTGAGCGGCAGCATCGAAGGCGATCAGCGGGGGCATCCCCTGGAGATTCTCTACAACCCCCAGGAGGCGGCCTACCACATCGGCGGCGATTGGAATGAGTACGGCGCGCCCTTCGAGGCGGACCTCGGCCTTGTCAGCGAGGACGATCCCTTCTACTGGCGGGTGGAGTGGGATCAGCCCAAGAACATCAACTACCTGACCTTTGGCGGGACGTACTCCAACCAGCCCCAGCCCTTCACCATGTGGAAGGTGGAGTACCGCCACGAAGGCGAGTGGCGCGCCATCCGCGAAGGCCAAGGCGGCTGGATCAATACAGGGACCTTCGTGTGGGGCCAAGCCGGCGGCCCGGCCATCGTGGCGGACGCCCTGCGCGTGGCCGCGTACTCCGACGGCGAGCATCCCCTGTGGAGCATCCACCTCCGCGGGCGGGGCGGCCTCTCCGCCGGAATCGACGACAGCGAGACGGAACCCAAGGCCAGCCTCATTCTCTACAAGGATTGACGCGGGACCCCGCGACACACGCCCGGGAAGGGGGGAACACCATGCGTTTCACCACACGACAGTTGGCGGCCGCGCTGACAGCGGCCGTCCTGGCGGCGGGCCTGGCGCCGAGCGCCCACGGCGCGGCGGACTGGGAAACGGCGGGCTCCGCTCGCTTTGAAGACACGCCGTACCCGCGCATCGCCATGCTGTGGCGGCCGGGCCGGGGAGACGATTACTCCCTGGAGCGTCACGCGCGTTACGACTTGATTCTCACGGGACCGTGGCGGCTCCGCCTGCAATTCAACGATGATCCGCCCGGCTTGGCGACGGGATTCACCCCGGAATCCATCGAAACCGCCCAAGAACGGGTTGAAACCTTGCGGGAACTGAACCCGAACGCCGTGATACTTGTGGAAATCTACTTCTACGAGTACCAAGAGGCCTGGCTGCCGGAGGATCATCCGTGGTGGCTGCGGGTGGACGGCGAGCGCGAACAGTTTTGGCCGGGCACGTACCGGCTGGATTGGAACAATCCCGAGGTTCAAGAGCACATCGTCTCCCGGACGCTCTCCCTCAAGGAGGCGGGGGTGGACGGGGTCTTCTACGACAACCTGCGCAACGAGCCGGACGCCTGGGTCCCGTTCCTAGAAAAGTTACGCGAAGCCGTGGGCGATGACTTCCTTGTTCTCGCCAATTCCGGGTACGCCGTGGGACAGCACGATTTCGCCGCGCCGTTCCTCAACGGTTTCATGTACGAATCCGGATGGAGCCATGGCCGGGAGGAATGGGACGAGACCATCGCCGCGAAGCAGCACACGGAAACGCTCTTGCGGGAGCCGCGCATCAGCGTCATCGAACAGTTCGAGATCACGGAGGGCCGCGCGGGCTGGCCCGGCGATCCAGACCGGGGCGAACCGCCCGCCGAACGGGACCATCAAGCGCGGCGCTGGAGCATGGCCTATGCGCTCGCCATCGGCGACTATTTCTACCTCTTCGCCGATGACACGTCTCACGCCCACGACTGGTTTCCGGAATACGACCGCAAGATTGGCATGCCCGTGGGCGAGCCGGAACAGCTCGGCTCCCACGTGTGGCGGCGCCGCTACGACAACGCTCTCGTCGTGGTGAACCTTCCCGGCGCGGACGAATCCCACCAAGTCACGTTGGATCATCCGGCCGAGGACGCCTTCACCGGCGAAACGGGCGAGACCTTCACGGTCCCCTCCGGCGACGGCCGCGTGCTCATTCCGCTGGACGGCGGCTAAAGCCTCCCGGTTATTCGCCGGCGTCCTCCGGCAGGTGCATCATAAGTTCGTTCAACTCTTCGGCGATCAGGGCGGGATCGCGCCGCTCCAGCTTGTGCCGGTGCGGCCCGTCCGGATCGTCTTCCCAAGTGTTGCTGCCGTCCTCGGGATCGATGACAATGCGGCCAGGCGGAGACAATTCCCAGTAGTCAGCCGCGGGTCCGCCGTCAAGGGCGCGCACCGCGTAAAGCGTGGCCGCTTGATCCCAGCTATGGTGCGGCTCCAACCCGTTGAACAACTGATACGCCCGGCGGACGGGGCTGTCCTCCGGCAACTCCGCGAGGGGCCCCGCCGTCATGATGGGCGTGCCGATCTCCCAGCCGCTGAAGATGATCTCCGTCGGCCAATCATCGATGGCCTCGATGGAGGCCGCCGTGTCCCACCGGATGTTCGCCTCCCGGCCAGAGGGGAATTGGCCGCCCATGCACATCCACAGCCGGACCTTCTCCGCCACGAGGGCGCGCCCGTCGAGATCGCTGTGATCGCAAGGGCCGCTGGCAAGGAGATCCCGCAGGTTCGTCTTGTAGCCCACCGTGACAATGACGACGCTTTCGTCCGGCTGCCCAGCGAGGATCTCGCGGTACACGTCGACAGCGTCCGGCGCTTCATCGCCGCTGGCAAGATCTCCCGGGAACTCCTCGGCAACCTGCTGGGCGTACCGCGAATCCCGGTCCACCCCTTCGCCCTTCACATTGCCCATGGGCAGGTCCGGCCGGCCGAAGTAGGTGTTGATGCGGTCGGCGCAGGCGGCGCTGTGCGGGTTCTTCGCCGAGACCAAGACGCCGAGGATCTCCGCTTCGCCCCGATCCGCCAAGGCGTGGAGCATGGCGAGCGCGCCCACGTCGTCCACGTCAGACTCCATGTCGGTATCAAAGATGATGGGGATGGGCGACCGCTCCGCCGCGCCATGGGCCGGCGCCGCAATCCACGCGAAACCCAAGGCGAGCGCGCACGCCGCCGCAAGCCCTTGGACCGCCGTCCCAACCGCTCTCTTCCTTCGCCAAACGTGTCTCATAGCTCCCTCCACTGTTGGTCTAAAAGGTCTGGTCACCTTCACTCGTCCATGTCCGGCAGAAGGGCCGGATCAAAGTGGGCCGTGGCGACGCCGAGCTTGGCCTGTTGACGCGGATGCTCCGGCAGCCACGCGGCCATGAGGATGGCCCAGCCCTTGCCCATGGGCGTGAGAATCGGCGTCTCCGCGCCGTCGACGCCCTCCACGTCATCGAAGTCGATGATGGGATTGCTGGAAGCCTTGCGCCATTCCGCGTCTATCTTGGCCGAATACGCCAGCCCTATCTGATTGCGCGCGCCATTCGTATACGCGAGCCACCACGTGTCGCCCACGCGGATGGGCCGGCCGCAAAGCACTTGATCGCTGTCCCAAGCGCCCTCCGGGCCGACGTCGAGGATGGGATTGCTCTCGATGCTCTCCCAATGGATGAGATCCTCCGACGTCAGCACCCCCACGTTGTAGCCCCGGGGGTCCTCCTGAAAATTGGCCTGAACCCAGGCGTACCAGCGGCCCTCGAATTTCTTCAGACCGCGCACGTAGACCCGGTCCGTCTCCCAGTCCGTCCAGTCCACGTCGTCCGAAGTGATAACGGGATTTTCCCCTTCAAGGGTCCAGCTCACCAGGTCATGGGAATAGGCCAAGCCCCCGGCGCGGATGCCCGGCATGTGGTCCGCGCCAAGCCCCGTGAAGAACAGGACCCAACGGTCTTCCTCGTCGTCATAGGCGATCGCTTCCGCCATGGCGCGGCTTCCCTGCCAGGGCTGCTCAAGGGCGGCGAAGATGGGATTGGCCGGGCTGTCCCGCCAGTGGATCTTGTCCCTGGAAAACATGATGCTCGTGCCCTGGGTCGTCTCGTGATCAGGGTTGCTGGATTGGTACACCAGGGCGTACAGATCGCCAAACTCGATGATGTCCCGGGGCGTGATGCGTTGGCCCCATATCTGGTCATTGGTGAAGGGCTCCAGCAAGCCGTCCAGCAGCGTCCAGTGCTCCGGCGACGTAGGCGGCGCGAAGTTCGCGGCGTCATTGTTCACGCCACGCAGCCCCTCCGCTGGCTTCGTCCACAAAGTCTCCCCGGCGGCGGTCACGCCTGCGAAGGCCATGGCCACGAACACAACGGAGAAGACGGCGGGTCTAACGGCGGGAGAAACGCGGTTCGGCATGGTGGAACTCCTGTTTAGAACTGGTCCGAAGGGTATTTCATGGGGGTCCACGTAAGGATGATCGCCGGGCGCGGGCTCTTGCTCACGGTGAGGACGTCTCCGGCTTGCAAGGGAACGTACTCGGGAGCGTTGTCATGGGCCAGGATGGCCGGGCCCCGGGTGATCTCGGCGTGGATGACGGCGGCGTCGGGCAACACGAGATGGTTGATCTGCTCGCTCGTATATTTGAACGCCACGCCGATCCCGGTGTGGAACACGCCGCGGGTGATCTGATTGAAATAGGCGGTGCTGCCGAAGGGTGTGCTCACCACAAACCCGTCGCCTATGATCTCAAGGCCGTTCTCGAAGGGATCGCCGTCAATCCACAACTTGAAGCGCACGGCGGTGTTGATCCGGCCCATGTGCACATTGATCTCGTTCATCGCCAGCATGGGCTTCGGCATGGGATCGGGCCGGCTGGCCCGGAAGGCGCACTGAAGCTTCACGTATTCCGAGCGGTGGAGGCCGCCCTGGGCGAGGCGTTCGAGGATTTCGCCGGGCGGATGCCCCATGCAACGGTTGCCCCGGCGGCTGTTGCGGATGGGGGCCTTGGGCACGCCGGGCCAGGCCAGCTCAGCGGACAGCAAGGTGCCATCGCCGCCGTAGCACACGATGACGTCGGGATTGGCCTGCACGAGCTGTAGCGCGGACTGCCGCTGCAATTCCTCGCGCAGATCGTTCGCGTGGGCCCCGTAGAGCAAGACCCGCAATGCGTTGCCGTTCGGTTCCACCGTCATACGCGCGGCTCCATCGAGTTACCGTCTTCCACCGCCCCGCAATATAACAAATCCAGGCGGGTCCACGCCCCGGCTCCGTTCGGACTGGCCGCCATCCGGGCCGGCTTTCCCCCGCGGACTCCAGCTCTGGCGGTGCTCATCGTCCCCGGGCGGTTGCCCCGGACCCGCCGGGCCGATATACTTACGCCAACTCCCGGATGCGCCGGCGCGGGGGCAATGACGATCCGCCGCCGGGAAACGGCGCCTTCCCCGGGTTTCGGGCCTTTCGGCGCGGTTTCGAGCGCGGATCCAGGGGAATTCCACGGGGAAACCGGCAAAACCGTACGACATCTCCGGGCCGGACGCGGGTCCGGACCCTTCGCGTCTTCCGTAAACTCAACGAGGAAAGCTTTCATATGAGCGACGATCTGCGCTTGAACAAACTGGCGAATTACAAGGACTTCCCGGGTCCCGTCGTCCTGGTTATCATGGACGGCGTGGGACTTGGCAAACGGGACGAATCCGATGGCGTCCACCTGGCCTACACGCCCATCATCGACAGCCTCCAGCAGGAGCCCCTCTACACCCAGCTAAAGGCTCACGGCACGGCCGTCGGCCTGCCGACCGACGATGACATGGGCAACTCGGAGGTGGGCCACAACGCCCTCGGAGCGGGCCGCGTGTTCGCCCAAGGGGCCAAACTCGTGAGCAAGGCCTTCGAAACCGGACGCATCTTCGAGGGCGACGCGTGGCGCAAAACCATGGAGCGCGCGAAGAACGGCGGCGCCGTCCATTTCATCGGCCTTCTCTCCGACGGACTCGTCCACAGCCACATCAATCATCTCTTCATGCTCCTCGACCGCTGCAAGGAGGAAGGCGTCCAGCGCGTCCGCGTCCACGCCTTGCTCGACGGACGGGACGTGGGCGATCGCAGCGCCATGGATTACGTCGTTCCGCTGGAAAAGAAGCTCGCGGAGCTCAGCACGGACGGACGGGACTACCGCGCCGCGTCGGGCGGCGGCCGCATGATTGTCACAATGGACCGGTACGAAGCCAATTGGGCGATTGTGGAGCGGGGCTGGAAGGCCCACGTCCTGGGTGAGGGCCGGCCCTTCGCGTCGGTGTCCGAGGCCGTGCAGACCTACTACCAGGAAGACCCGGAGATCACGGACCAGTATCTCGACAGCTTCGTCATCACCGAGAACAGCGAGCCCGTCGGAACCATCGAGGACGGCGACGCCGTCATCATGTACAACTACCGGGGCGACCGCGCCATCGAGCTGTCCAAGGCGTTCGAAGAGGACAACTTCGACAAGTTCGACCGCAAGCGCCGGCCGGAGGTGTTCTACGCGGGCATGATGGAATACGACGGTGACGCAAAGACGCCCAAGCATTTCCTGGTGGAGCCGCCCGTCGCCGATCGGACCGTGGCCCAATACATGTGCGCCCAGAACATCACCACCTACGCCATCTCCGAGACGCAGAAATTCGGCCACGTCACCTACTTCTGGAACGGCAACAACACCGGATACGTGGACGAAAAACTGGAGAAATACGTCGAAGTCCGCTCGGACGACGTGCCCTTCGACCAGCGGCCGTGGATGAAGGCGGCCGAGATCACCGACGCCGTGCTTGACGCCGTCCGGAGCGGCCAGTACAAGTTCATCCGCCTCAACTACCCCAACGGCGACATGGTCGGCCACACGGGCGTGCCCATCGCCGTGCGCATTTCCGTCGAAGCGGTGGACCTGTGCCTGCGCAGGCTTCTGCCCACCGTGAAGGCCGCCGGCGGCGTCGCCGTCGTTACGGCGGACCACGGCAACGCCGACTGCATGTGGACGGAGAAGAAAGGAAAGCGGGAGCCCATGGTGGCGCATACGCTGAATCCCGTGCCCTTCACCATCATGGACTATTCGGGCGCGAACGCCATCGCCATGAACCCGGTCGACACGCCGGGCCTCAGCAACGTGGCCGCCACCCTCTTGAACCTGTTGGGCTACGAAAAGCCCAGCCACTTCGACGACTCGCTCATCCGCATCGGCTGAACCCCATGTCTCAAAGCGCTCCGCCGCCGGGGCGGCCAGCGGTGGCGGAGCGTGCGTTACGACTTAGAAGAAGCGCTTCAGGAAGATGGCCATTCCCGGACCGCCGAAATCCGCGTGGTGGTCGAGGAAGATGTTGTACTGGGCGTGGACCGTGGCGACCGTCCGCGCTGTCAGCGGCACGTCGACGCCGATGGTGACGTTGGTGCTCCAAGGCCGCCACCGATCCCGCTCCTCGAAGTCCAGTATGCTGGGAAAAGGCCGGAACCGGGCCTTCACCCTCCCTTCGAAGCCGAGGTAGTTCCAGTTAAGGCTGCTCATGATGAAGGGCCGCGCTTCGGCCAGCCGTGCGGCAATCCCTTCGTAGCGGTCCCGCCGTGGAAACCCCCAGGGGTAATACGTGACGCCGCCTCCCACGTAAAGCGATGTCCGCGTCAACGACACGTCCGTGTACAGGGGAAGAAGCAACAGGCTCACCCGGTCTTGGCGCGTCGTGACCCGGCCGCGGGTGAATCCGGCGTGGCCGAACACTTCCCAATGGTCGCCCACCGTCCTGCCCGCGCCCACGAAGGGCATCCAAATGGCGAAGTCATCCCGTTCATCGGCGAAGGTGCGCACATCCTCAAAACCCGGCGCCAGAATCCGGAACGGGCGGTTCAACCGGCGGTCGATGAGTTCGCGGGCGTCGCGAAAGCGGGGATGCAGATTGATGGCGCCAGTCATCACGTACCACCGGCTATCGCCAGGCCGCGCTAGAGGCTCGACAGCCTCCCCCGCGTCCAAGCTGCTCTCCGGCGCTTCCCCCGCCGCCCACGCACACAAACAGAGGAGCCCGCACAACCACGGCAACACGCGGCCTTGCAACCTCACGATCCACGCCCTCCCCAGTTGTTCTGTCGGTTCCCGCACAACCTGCGGCGGAAGCGCCTCAAACCCCAACGGTTCGGAAACAATACACCCCACGTCCAGTCCATGTCACTCCAGGCGGGCCGGCCCTCTCATGTTGGCGCGCCCTCCTTGTCTACGGCTACAATAATCCTTCACAGGTCAACATCAACTCGGAACGGAAAAGGGGGAATCCATGAGCGCCAACACAGCAATCAGAGCCGCGCTCGCGGCAGTGGTCCTTGCGGGATCCACGGCGGCGGCTTGGGCGGCCGACATATACGCCGCGCCCGGCGGAAACGACGAATGGTCTGGCGCCATCGCCACGCCCAACGCCGATGGCGATGACGGCCCTGTCGCGTCCCTAGCCGCGGCGAAGGCGCGGGCCCGGGACATACTGACGGCCGAACCTGATCGCGCCGAGCCCATCATCGTGGAGTTCGCCGACGGCGTCTATTCCTTGGACGATACCGTTGTCTTCGGACCCGGCGACGGGGGCGCGGAGGAGGCGCCCGTAATCTACCGCGCGGCGGAGGGCGCCCGTCCCGTCCTCAGCGGCGGAAAACGCGTCTCGGGTTGGGATGTTGGCGACGACGGCGCCTGGCGCGTGACCCTCGAAGAGGTGGAAGCCGACGATTGGGACTTCACCCAACTGTTCGTGAACGATCAGCGCCGCTTCCGGCCCCGCTTGCCCCGGGACGGATACTTCTACGTGGAGCGGCGACTGGATCCGTCGCCAGCCCACGAGGACCAGGGCCATGACCGCTTGGGCTACGCCGAGGGAGACGCGCCCAGTCACTTCGACCCTGGCCAAGGCGAGGTCATGGCCTTTCACATCTGGTCCGCTTCGCGCATGCGCGTCGCCGACTGGGATCAAGACGAGCGCATCTTTACCTTCACGGGGCCGACCTCCGCGCTCACCCATTGGGCCGAGTTCCAGGAAGGGTTCCGGTTCCTCCTGGACAACGTGGCGGGCGCCCTTGAAGAGCCGGGCGAATGGTTCTTGGACACGGAGACGGGCGAGCTCACCTACTTCCCAATGCCGGATGAAACGCCGGAGGCCGTGGAGGTGGTGGCGCCGCGTCTAGAACAACTCGTGATCCTGCGCGGCGGTGTGGACGACGAAGAATGGGTCCAGCATTTGCGCTTCGAAGGTTTGACCTTCGCCCACACCAACTGGGTCCTGCCGCCGGAAGGCTATTCCTTTCCCCAGGCGGAAGCGCCCTTGCGCGCCGCCGTTCTCGCCGTGGGCGCGCGCGATGTTGTGTTCGACGGCTGCGCCATCCGCCACACCGGCGGCTACGCCTTCGAGGCGGGACCCGGCTGCCGGGACGTGCAACTGCTGCGCTCGGAGCTTGTGGACCTCGCCGGCGGCGGCGTGAAGATCGGCCACAGCGGCGGGCCAGGCTCGTGGGCGGCGGACGAAAACGGCGCCGTGGACCTCTCCGCGGAAGAAGCGGAGACCCGGCAAGTCACGGTGCACGACTGCACCATCGCCCACGGCGGACGGATGCATCCCGCGGCGGTGGGCGTATGGATCGGCCACGCCTCCCACAACACGGTTACCCACAACGACATTTTCGACTTCTATTACACCGGCGTGAGCGTGGGCTGGACCTGGGGCTACCACGAGCCCAGCCGCTCCCACCACAACCGCATCGATCACAACCGCATCCACACCATCGGCCAACACGTCCTCTCCGACATGGGCGGCGTCTACACGCTGGGCTTGAGCCCCGGAACCACGGTGAACAACAACGTGATGCACGACATCATGAGCTACGGCTACGGGGGTTGGGGCCTCTATCCCGACGAAGGCACAACCGACATCGAGATGCGGAACAACCTGGTCTACCGGACGCGGACGGGCGGGTTTCACCAGCACTATGGCCGGGACAACGTCATCGAAAACAACATCCTGGCCTTCGGCGAGCAGCATCAGATTCAGCGGACCCGGACGGAGGACCATCGCTCCTTCTACTTCCGCAACAACATCGTCTACTGGGACAACGACAGCCCCCTTCTGGGCAGCAACTGGACCGACGACAACTTCACCATCGATAGTAATGTCTACTACAACCCGGAGCACGAAGTAAGCTTCTACGGAGGCGCGGATCTGGAGGAATGGCGCGAACGCGGGCACGACCTCACGTCGATCATCGCTGATCCTCTTCTTGCCGATCCGGCGAACGAAGACTTCCGCGTCCGGGCCGGGTCTCCCGCCCTGCGCTTGGGCTTCGAGCCCTTCAACCACGAGGCGGCGGGCCGCGTCACCGCGCCGGCGCTTACAGCGGATCTGCCGCCGGTTCCCACTGGATACGAGGGTTATCCCAGCGAATGAAGCCCGGATTGAGACGAAAACGGACCAAAGCGCTTCGCGGTTCGTCATACCAGGGAGGCGGGCGAAATCATGACGGACAGCGGCCCCGGCGGACCCAAGCGAATGCGGTATCCTATGCCGGACGACGTACGGGAGGCCCTGCTGGACCGCGGCTTGATGGACGCCTATAACGCAAGGCCTCCGTACCAACGCAATGACTATCTCTGGTGGATCGCCGACGCGAAGCAAGAGAAGACCCGGGAGAAACGCCTCAATCAAATGCTTCACGAGCTCGCCCGCGGCGACGTGTACATGAAGATGCCCTGGCGCCCCCGCCGGCGCGGCGCGGAATAGCCCTAGGACGGCGGCGCGATGCCATACTCTTTCATCTTCCGCCACAACGTTGATCGGGAAATATCGAGCTTCTTCGCCGCCTCGGTCTGGTTGCCTTCGCAGCGCTCCAGGGCCGTGCGGATGAGGTTCGCCTCCATCTCCTTAAGGGTCGGGAGGTCGCCGGGGCCGTGGTACGGCAGGGCGAGACCGCTGCCCGCGCCTTCGCGGACGGAATCCGGCAGATCCTTCGCGCGGATAGCGTCGCGGTCGCACATGATCACGGCGTGGGCAATGATGCTTTCGAGCTCCCGCACGTTGCCAGGATAGGAATAGCTGCTCAACAGCGCTTGCGCGTGGTCGTCAATCCGCCGGATCTCCTTGCCGTAGCGCTGGCTGTAACGGCTGAGGAAGAAGTCGGTCAAACTCGGCAAGCTGTCCATCCGTTCGCGCAACGGCGGCACGCGGATCTGTACGACATTGAGGCGGAAGTACAGATCTTCCCGGAACTCCCGTTCCGCAACGGCCCTTTCGAGATCGCGGTTGGTCGCGGCGATAATCCGCACGTTCACCCGGCGGGAGGTGGAGCTTCCGACGGGACGGATCTCTCCGTTTTGCAGCACGCGGAGCAGCTTCGCCTGCGTCACGAGGGCCATGTCGCCGATCTCGTCGAGAAACACGGTCCCGCCGTCTGCCTCTTCGAACAGGCCGCGCTTGTCGGCGTCCGCCCCCGTGAAAGCGCCCTTGAGATGACCAAACATCTCGCTTTCAAGCAACGTATCCGGCAGGGCCGCGCAATTGATGGCGATGAAGGGCATATCCCGCCGGCGGCTCAGACGATGGACGGCGTTGGCCATCAACTCCTTGCCCGTGCCGCTCTCGCCCAAGAGGAGGACCGTGCTGTCCGTGGGCGCGACCTTCGTGATGAGCTCGACCACGCGGCGCATGGCGGGACTCGCGCCCAGCATCTCGTGAAACTGTTTGGCTTCCAACTGCCCCAGGGCCGACTCGGCGCCGAGGCTGCGCACGGCCTTGTTCACGGCCATGGCTACATCGGCGGCGGCGGTGTCCGCCGGCAGGTAGAAGAAGGCGCCCTGGCGGATGCCGCGGATGGCGTCATCGATCCGGCTCATCTCGAAGAGCAGGATGATCTGCGTCGCTGGACTTTGCCGGCGAATGAACGACACGAGGTCAACGTCCCCCTCGCGGGCCAACGCTAGATCGAGGACGGCGACGCCAAACGCGCGCCGCTTCACAAAATTCAACACATCCTTCGCGTTCTGGCAGCGCTCCGCGACATAGCCGTCCAACTCGAGCTGAGACGCGATGAGCTGGCCTTGCGCCCCGTCCTTGCACGCGACAAGCACCGGCGGCGGCCCGGAATCCCGGCGTCCGTCGAAGCCCTCCATCGAGACCGCCATGGCGCTTTCGCCGCCTACCGCCTCCGCGCGCCTCTTGGTCATGGCGCCTCCACGTCTCGGCGCCGCCCGCCCCACGCGAAGCAGAAGCCGCGCTCCCGGGCGCGGCGGCCCGGGAACGCGGCGATCTCAAACACACTCTTCCGCGCCACGGCCGTTCCTCAGAACAGTTCGGGGATCTTGGTCATGTCCGTGTCCCGATCCTCGTCCTCCGCGGCAAACCGGTCCTGCTCCCGGGGCACGATGTGCTGACCCGTGATCATGTCCTTGTAGCCCATGCCCGGACCCACCATCGGATAGACGTGGGCGTTTGGATCGATCATCACTTCCAGCATCGCCGGGCCGTCGTACGCGACGAACTCTTCCAGGAGCTTCTTCATGTCCTTCTTGTCGAAGAGGCGCTTGGCGAAGCCGAAGCCGTCGGCCTCCACGGCCTTCAGGAAGTCCTTCTTGTGCAGCGATTTGTCGCTGCCCGAAAACCGGTCGCCGAAGTACAGGTTCTGCCATTGCCGGACCATGCCGTCGCCCAGATTATTGAGCAACAGCACCTTGACCGGGATGCCATAGGTGGACATGGTCTCCAGCTCGCCGAGATTCATGCGCAGGCTGCCGTCGCCGTCCACGTCGATGACGATCTTGTCCTGACGCGCGAGTTGCGCGCCGATGGCCGCGGGCAGGCCGAATCCCATGGTGCCCATGCTGCCGGACGTCAGCCAGGTCCGCGGTTCGCGGAAATCGAGCCACTGCGCCGCCCACATCTGGTGCTGCCCGACGCCGCTCGTGACGATGGCCTCGCCTTTCGTGATGGAATTGAGGGTCTCAAGAACGTGCTGCGGTTGAATGAGGTCGCTGCTGCGGTTGAAGTTCATGGCGTGCTTCTTCTTCAAACCGAGCACGTGCTTCACCCAGGGGCCAAAGTCCTTCTTGAACGACTTCCCAGCCTCCATCAAATCCTTCAGCGCCTGCTTCGCGTCCCCCGCATGGGTCCAATCCGCGGCCTTCACCTTGCCCAGTTCGGCCGCATCGATGTCGATGTGGGCGATGTGCTTCGCCAGCGGCGCGAACTCCGCCGGCTTGCCCGCCACGCGGTCATCGAAACGGCTGCCCACCGCGAAGAGGAAGTCGCAGTCCTCCACCGCGTAGTTGGCGTAGGCCGTGCCGTGCATGCCCAGCATGTGCAGGGACAGGTCGGCCTTCGTGTCCATGGCGCCGATGCCCATGAGCGTCGTGACGACGGGCATGTTGAACTTCTTCGAGAACTTGCGCAGCTCTTCCGCGGCGTTGCTGTTGATGACGCCGCCGCCCGCGTAAATCAGGGGCCGCTCGCTCTCGCCGAGCATGCGAAAGAATTCCTTGGACTGTTCCTTTGGGACGCGGGCCTTCGCGAGCTTTTCCACGCGGTCTTGGTACCCGCGGAAGTGGAGCACGCCTTCGCCCTTGAACACGCCCACATAGTTCTGGATGTCCTTGGGGATGTCCACGACCACGGGGCCCGGCCGCCCGGTCCGGGCAATCTCGAAGGCCGTGCGCATGGTCTCTTCGATCTCCCGCTCGTTCTTCACGAGAAACACGTGCTTTGCGCAAGAGCTCATGACGTTGAACACGGGCGCTTCTTGAAAGGCGTCGCTCCCGATGGCCGCGCGAGGCACCTGGCCTGTGATGAGCACGACGGGAATGGAATCGGCCATGCAGTCGCGGATGGGCGTCACGCTATTGGTGGCGCCGGGGCCGGAGGTCACGAGAAACACCCCGACCTTCCCACTGGCCCGCGCGTAGCCAGCCGCCATGAAGCCCGCGCCTTGTTCATTTGCCGGCACGATAAGGCGGATTTCCTTCTCCTGCTTGTGCGTCTCGTTGTACCGGAAGATGGCGTCGTACGTCGGCAGGAT
>SLHB01000017.1 GCA_007136375.1 Candidatus Hydrogenedentota bacterium | reverse complement strand
GCTTCCTCCGGCGTGTCCACGAAGATACCCTTGGCTTGCTTGTCCTTGACCACGAGGGCGAAGCAGAGCTTCTCCCGTTCGATGAAGGCGGCGCTCCGGTCGATGACCGCGCGCACCGGAGTGTACTTGGTTCCGTTGATCATCGGGTTCGTGATGAGCGCGCCGAGCCAGTGGAAGAGGTTGATGATCTCCTCGCCCGACACGCCCGGGAAGAAGTACTTGTTCCCGCCGCTGAACCCGGCGACTTCGTGGGGGAACACGGGGCCGACGATGCAGACGAGGTCATAGTCGTACACCATCCGGTTCACGGTGACCACCACGTCCATCTCCATCAGGCCGCCGGAGATTTCCGAGACTTCGTCCGCCGTAATGGTTCCCGCGGGCACGAGGACCTCGGGGTTCTTCCAATGGTGGTTGTAGACTCCCACGTCCTTGTATGTCGTCGCGCGTTCCGCGGGCGTGACGCCGAGGAGGGCGTTCAGGGCTTCGTCCGGCATGGGCGGATGGGTGCCCAAGGCGACGAGAATGTCGAACTGCTTCGCCCGTCCGCTCAAACTCTTGTGGAGCGCCCGGAACATGGCCGGCATGGGCATGCTCCGCGTGTGGTCGGGAATGATGCAGAGGACCCGTTTGCCGTCGACGGAGCGTTGGGCAAAGGTTTCCTCCGTAACCTCGTGAAGTTGCTTCTCGGTTAGATGGCCGGTCTCGGCGATCCTGCTGGTGATCATGGGGAAACGCGCTCCTTTACAGCGAATCCCAAGCCCTGGAGCGTCCGGTTTGTCTCCGGGTTGGGCGGTGTTGCCAGCGCGCGCGTGTTGTGGAATTCGCGCCGCCGGGGATAGTCCTTGCGCAGTTGGTCGAAGAGCGCCGGCCGCTTGGCTGGAGGCGCCGTGGACAGCATGCGCATGGCCGCGTCGTCGTTTCGGATGTCGTACACGGCGAACACGGCTTGGGTTATGGCGTCGAGCCAGTCTTGCGCGCCGTCGATCTCGATTTCGGGCCTGTCCGGCGGCGGCAACAGCGGCTCGGGGTCCCACGTCGGCGTGTGGCCAAAGAAGCGGCAGGCCGCCTCGTGGATCTGACGCGTGCCGTTGACCTTGCCGTCAAAGGAGTATCCGGCGATGTGCGGCGTGGCGATGTCCACCGTTTCCAACAGGTCTATGTCCACGTCCGGCTCGCCCTCCCACACGTCGAGGACGGCCCCACCCAGGCGGCCGCTCTTGAGGGCCGCGAGGAGAGCCTTGTTGTCCACGACGGCGCCCCGGGATGCGTTGATGACGATGGTCCCGGGCTTCAACCGTTCAAGGAAGGCCTCGTCCACCATGTGGTAGGTGGGGTCCGCGCCATCCCGCGTAAGGGGCACGTGAAGCGTGATAACGCCGCAGTCCAGGATCTCTTCGATGGGCCGGTAGCGCTCGTCGCCGATCTCCAGCGCAAGGGGCGGGTCGTTGAGGACGAGGGGCAGGCCCAACGCGGCGGCTTTTTCCGCCACGCGGCTTCCCGCGTTTCCCACGCCGACAACGCCCAATGGGCAGTCCTGCAACCGCAAGCCCTTCGCCTTTGCCAGAAACAATAACGCGGCCGCCACATACTCCCCGACGCTGTTCGCGTTGCAGCCTGGCGCGCTGGAGAATCCGACGCCCTGATCCGCGAGCCAAGCCTTGTCGACGTGATCCTCGCCGATGGTCGCCGTGCCGACGAAGCGCACGGCCGTCCCTTCCAGCAGCGCCGCGTCCACCTTGGTTACGGAGCGGACGAACAGCGCCGCCGCGTCCCGCAACGCATCCGCGGACATGAGACGCCCGGCCATGGTTTCAACCTCCCCCAGTTGCCCGAAGGCTTCCCGGGCGTAGGGAATGTTCTCGTCGGCGACAATCTTCATGGGCTCTCGGCGCCAGAAAGCGCGGCGCGCGCTACTGTTTCCACGGCGGCGTGTCCGGCAACAGGGCGTCGAATTCCTGGATCAGGCCGTCTTCATAACTGCCCTGGTACTCGCCGCTCACGAACTTGTCCAGCGCTTCTTCGTGGAACCGCCGCCACGATTCATCCTCGTGCCCCGGGTTAATGGGGTAGAAGCTGGCGTTGTTCGCGCGGGCCGCCTTCATGTCTCCGGGGGCGTCGCCGATCATGAGGATCTTCGTGTGGTCGTAACGCCCCTGGGACGCCAAGGCGATGTGCTCGGACTTTTTCCCTTGTTCTTGCCCGGCGATGGTGAACGCGTGCTTCTCGATGTCGTGTTCTTGCCATTCCCGGACCAGCGCGTCATAGGGCGTGGCCGAACACACCAGGATATCCGCAAGGGCCTGTGCCTTCTCTAGGGATTCCCGGACATAGGGGAAGGGGGGCACGCCCTCGACGAGGTCTTCAACGGTGTCGTTTACCGCTTGGCTCCAGGCCAAGGTCCGGTGCATGTCCGCGTCGCCGTGCTCCTGACAGTAGGCTTCCAGGGCCGGATTTCCCAGCTTGGATTCCGTTTCGATCCATTTCCGCAGGTTCGGCGCTTCCGGCAAGGCGACGTTGCGCTCCCGGACCTTATCCCAATCCGCGAGAAGGTCCAGTGTCATCACCAGCGCGGGAAACCGGTTGATGCCCCGCCACTTGGAGTAGAGGTTCACGAATTCCGCCGCGGCCCGGGCGTATTTGGAGACGGCTTGCAGCTTCCAATGCTTGATGATGTTCGGAATGAAACACTCCTTGTGCTTCACTTCCATGGTGTCGAAGACGCAGCCGTCGGAATCGATGCAGATCAGAATGTCTTTGGTCGGCTTATGGTCTTTGAGCGCGGCCGTTGGGTCGGTCATCTATGGGCTCCTTCCTTGCTTGTATGGACTGAGGATCACACGCCGGAGAACGACGAGAAACCGCCGTCGATGGGCACGACGATGCCGGTTACGAACCGGGCCGAATCGGAGGCCAGCCAAATCGTGACGCCCAGGAGGTCGCCGGGCTCGCCGAAGGCGCCTTGGGGCGTATGGTCGATGATGGTGCGGCCCCGGTCCGTCAATTCGCCCGTCTTTTCATCCGTCAGCAGGTACCGGTTCTGGTCCGTGAGAAAGAAACCGGGCGCGATCGCGTTGACCCGGAGTTTCGGGTTGTATTCCTGAGCGAAATGGACTGCGAGCCACTTCGTAAAGTTGTCCACGGCCGCCTTGGCCGCGCTGTACCCGGGCACGCGGGTCAAAGGCAAGAGGGCGGACATGCTGGAGATGCTGATGATGGAGCCGCCCGCTTCGTTGTCCTTCATCGCGCGGCCGAAGACCTGACAGGGCATGACGACGCCGGCCTGGAAGTTGAGTTTGATGACCTTGTCCAAGGCGTCGGCGGGGAGGTCGAAGAAGGAGTTGTCCGGCGATGTTGTCGCTTCCTTCATATTGCCGCCGGCGGTGTTGATGAGAATGTCCACGCCGCCGAAGTCATTGCAGACGCTGTCGCAACAACTCTCCACGGTGGACCGATCAAAGACATCCAGGTGATAGGCCCGCGCCTTGCCAGGGCCGTGGGCCTCGATCTCCTTGCTCACCCGTTCGCCCCGTTCGTCGTTGATGTCCGTGATGGCCACATTGGCGCCAGCCTGGGCTAGGCCTTTTGCGATCGCCCCGCCGAGGACGCCGCCCCCGCCGGTGACAACGGCGACCTTGCCTTCGAGAGAAAAGTATTGTGCTACATCCATGGATTGCAGTCCTTTCCGAAGCGGCCTCCCTGTTCCGGCGTTTCCGGAGGGACGCGCGCGGATGATGTCTACTGGGGCGGCCGTGTCCGAGCCCTGGGCTGGGTGGGCGGCCACGGGTTCCCCCGGGGCTGCGTTTGGAGTTATTCCGGGAGCGCCGGGGCGGGTGTGGGGCCCACTTCACCGCGCATACGTGACTGCATCTGCGGCGAAGCGGGCGCTGACAGGCTCCAAAAGTGCGCAAGTCCGAATTGAGCGGCGCGTCCCCGCGGTTGGGCCATTTTGTCACGGGGGCCTGGACAAGTCAAGAACGCGGGCGAAACCGGCTCTTGCGCGCGGTTTTTGTCGCGCGCGGCGCGGGACAAGGTCTATTCCGGCTCGATCCAGCTTGTCTTTTGCTCAATATTATCGATGAGGGCTAAAGTATGAGACCGAACCGGGCGAGAATCGTCGAAGCTTGTCCAGAAAACGCCCCAAGACTGTATTCCGCCAGGCGGCCGTCCGTATAATGGCGCGCTCTCGGACTGGCGGCCGCGGCCTAGGTTCGATTCGGCCGCGGCGGATCTCGAGGCGCGCTGGCCTGGCGCCGGCGGGGATGCCGGCACACACGGCGGGGGTTTGAATGTTATGGGGGAGGAGTGTGCAATGAGCGATCCACGGGTGTGCGTCATCGGCGCGGGCAATCTCGCCACGCGCCGGATTCTGCCGTATATCGGTTCCGCGGGCGGGCAAGTGGCCGGCGTGTGCGATTTGGACCGGGAGCGGGCCGCGCGCAACGCCCGGCGCTTCGGGGGGCGGGTGTACACGGATGTGGAGGCCATGCTTGACGCGGAAACGCCCGACGGCGTGCTGATTTGCATCGGCCCGGGCGAGCATGCGAAATTCGCGCGCCAGATTGTGCGGCGGGGCGTTCCGGTGTATGTGGAAAAGCCGCCGGCGGCCACGGCGGCGGAGACATTGGAGATCGCCCGGGCCGCGCGGCATGCGGGTGTGCTGTGCATGACCGCGTTCAAGAAGCGGCACAATGTCGCCTACGGCCGCGCGAAGGAATGGCTCGCGGGCTTTAAGCCCGGCGACTATTACGCCCTCTCGATGGACTATGGGGCGTCGCCCTACCCGAACACCTCGGTGGAGCGTAGCCTGTTGTTGGATTTCGGGATCCACGCCATCGATCTGATGCATTACCTATTTGGAGACGTGAGCGAGGTCTTCGCCTTTAGCAAGGGCTCCAACGCCTATGCCGTCAGCCTGCGTTTCGCAAATGGCGCCGTTGGATCCCTGAACATCACCGACGGCCGGTCCTTCCATGTACCGACGGAAGAGGTGGAGATCACCGTCCGCGGCGGCAACTTCATGACGGTCCACAATTCGTCGGAGTGGCGCATTTCCGAGCAGGAACGTCCTGTGGAGTGGCGCGAACCGTCCACCTTTGTCAGTACCGGCGAAAGCGGCAACGAGACGGGGCACTTCGCGGAGATTGTAGACTTTCTCAGCGCCATTCGGGAGGGTCGGCGCACGAGCCGCTCGGACATGTACGAGAGCTACAAGAGCATGGCCTTGTATGAGGCGATTCGCCATTCGGCTGGGACGGGCGAGCGCGTGAGGATGTTTTACGAGACGCTATGACCTTTCCGGCGCGGCGAGGCCGCTATCGGCGCCGCCATGGCGTTCCCGGGCCGCCATCGTGTATGCTGCGTCCGCTGGGGCTGCGTATGGCCGATGGCGTAAGGGTAAGTGGGGCGTACACAAACTGGGGAAGGACTCCCGGCGCGGCGGGCCGGTCCTGGCCCCATGGAGACGAACGCCAATCATGTTGGAAATCTTCACAGACCAAGGCTACGAACCCTATTTTCCGTTCGGGTTTCATCTTTCCCGGAAGGCCTGGGACACCTATGGGGTGGACGCGCTCTATGGCGAAATGCGCCGCTCCGGCACACGGAACCTCACGAGCGCGGTCCGGCAGTTGGCCAGCCAGGTGAACATCCGGCGGGCGGAGAAGTCTCCCCACGCCTCGAAGGTCCATGCCGGGGAGCTCATCGCCGCCGGGCTCCTGGAAGATATCCTCCGCTACATCGTGCATCAGTATTGCACGATTCAATGCCGGGGCGTCACGGAGCGGACCCTCGTTCATATCCGCCAGCAACGGGGATTGGCCACCGTCGATGAGCCGGTTCGAATGTTCGTCCACCTGTTTCCGCCCCTTCCCGTGTTGGAGCAGAGCCAAACCGAGGAGCGCTATCTCGAGCAGTGGAGCATGGGGATGCCCCACGACGGCCGGGTTATGTGGGAGGCGGTCCTCCTCGACCTCGCCATGCGGAATGCGGCGATGGCTCTGTTCAGCGACCTGTTCGACGACCGGGATCTGCGCCGCCGCTCGCCCTACGAAGCCTTTGTCGGCGGCGTGGCGGAGTACTTTCAAGGGACGGACCCGGTCGAAGGGACGGATCGCCGGCTCATGGAGTTGCTGCGGGAGCCTGCCGAGGCCGCTCCGGATTCCCTAGAGGCCCAGCTTCAATACATTCTCGACCACTGGATCAAGATCTTGCCGCCGTCCCTCCTAAAGCGCATTCTCACGGTCCGGGATGTGATCCGGGAGGAGACTACGTGGCGCGGCTTTGGCCGCGGCGAAAGCCCTGTTCTGCGATTCCGCCATGGAAAGTCTGAGGGCCTCGACGAAAGCTACCCAGAACCCGAACGCTTCACCGCCGACGCGGACTGGATGTCGAATGTCGTGTTGTTGGCGAAGTCCACCTATGTGTGGTTGGATCAGCTTTCCAAGAAATACGGGCGGCATATCCATCGGCTCGATCAGATCCCTGATGAAGAGTTGGACCAGCTCGCCGCGTGGGGGTTTACGGGCCTGTGGTTCATCGGCGTTTGGGAGCGCTCCTCCGCGTCGCGGGAGATCAAGCGGCGGATGGGCAACCCGGAGGCGATGGCCTCGGCCTATTCTCTCTACGATTATGTCGTAGCCGAGGACTTGGGCGGCGAGGAAGCTTTGACCAATCTCCGGGAGCGGGCATGGCGCCGGGGCATCCGTCTCGCCAGCGACATGGTGCCGAACCACGTGGGGCTTTACTCCCGTTGGATAGTGGAGCACCCCGACTGGTTCGTTCAGCTTTCGTACCCGCCCTTTCCAAGCTATTCCTTCAACGGTCCGGATCTCTCCCACGACGAGCGGGTGGGCTTGTTCCTGGAGGACGGATATTGGGAGCACCGGGACGCGGCGGTGGTGTTTAAGCGCGTGGACCGATGGACCGGCGATGTGCGCTACATCTACCACGGCAACGATGGCACGAACATGGCCTGGAACGATACGGCGCAGCTCAATTTTCTCCTGCCGGACGTCCGCGAGGCCGTGATTCAGACCATTCTGTACGTGGCGCGTCAGTTCCCCATCATACGTTTCGACGCCGCGATGACCTTGAGCAAGAAGCATTACCAGCGGCTGTGGTTTCCCCGTCCTGGCGAGGGCGGCGCCATCCCTTCGCGGGCCGAGTACGGCATGACACGGGAGGAATTCGACGCCGCCATGCCCACCGAGTTCTGGCGGGACGTGGTGGAGCGTGTCCAGAGCGAGGGCATGGACACACTGTTGCTTGCGGAGGCCTTCTGGCTGATGGAAGGCTACTTCGTCCGCACACTTGGGATGCACCGGGTGTATAACAGCGCGTTCATGAACATGCTTAAGGCGGAGGAGAACTCCAAATTCCGGGATACGATCAAGAATGTCTTGGAATTCAGCCCACAAGTCCTAAAGCGTTTCGTCAATTTCATGAACAATCCCGACGAAGACACGGCCGTGGAGCAATTCGGCAAGGGCGACAAATACTTTGGCGTCGCGATGATGATGATGACCCTTCCAGGCCTGCCCATGGTGGGCCACGGACAGATCGAGGGCTATGCCGAGAAGTACGGGATGGAGTACGGGCGCGCGTACTGGGATGAACAGCCCGATCACGATCTGGTGCGGCGTCATGAACGGGAGATCGTCCCGCTCATGCACAAGCGCTATCTCTTCAGTCATGTCGAGAACTTCGTGCTTTATGACTTCTTCACGCCCTCCGGCCACGTGGACGAGAACGTGTTCGCGTACTCGAACAAATCCGGGGGGGAATGCGCGCTTGTGCTTTACAACAACGCCTACCCCTCAACCAGCGGGTGGGTCCGCGCGTCCACCGGCATCAACTGGGGCAGTACGGAAGCGCCGGATATCCGGCAGACCACCCTCGGCGAAGCCTTGGGGATCCGGCCTCAAGAAGCCTATTACTATGTGTTCCGCGATTGCCATTCGGGATTGGAGTATATCCGCCAAGGAAAGCAGTTGAACGAACAAGGCTTGTTTGTTCAGCTCAACGGGTATCATTACCACGTCTTCATGGACTTTCGCGAAGTGTTCGACCACGACGGGGCGTGGGGTCAGCTTGCCGCCCACCTGGCCGGGACCGGGGCGCCGAGTATCGACGTCGCCCGTATCGAACTCATCCTGGCGCCCGTGCATGAACCCTTCCAGAAGGCCTTCAACGGGACGCTGCTCGAAAACTGGGCGGACGCGCTGTTGGGCGTTCGGCGCCCGGCGAAGACGCGGCAGCCCGCGGATGTAGGGACGCCGGCGGCGAAGAAGTGCACGGCGGTTGAGGTTGAAGCGGCGTCGCCGCTCACCGCGGAGCACCGGCGCGGACTCGAAGCCTTTTTCGCCGAAGTTGCGCGGCGGGAGCACCGGGAGCTGGACGCGGCGGCTGTGTTGGAAAGCGTGGAAGAAGATCTCGCGCGGATGCGGGCCTTGCGTGAGTGGCTTGAGAAGAGCGAGCCCGGCCATCCCACGGCGCGGGCGCTGCGGCAACGGCTGGCCGGCGCGGGCGCCAAACAACGTCCGGCGTGGCGCATTCTGGGCGCCTGGGCGGTCCTCCGGCGCGTGGGCGCCGCCCTTGGGGAGAGCCACATCTACAACCGGGCCGCCTGGGTGGATGAGTGGCGTCTGGAGAAGCCGCTGGCCGAAGCTTTTGAAGGGGTAGCGGACGAGGACGCCGGCGGCGGCTGGGAGCAAGCCAGCCTGACCCAGTTGCTGCTGAGCCATGAGACGATATTGGATTACCTTACTCAGTCCGGCGCGGCGGAGCTGCTCGAAAGCATCTTTGAGACGTCCTTTGCCCAGCGGTATCTGCGCATTCACGAGCACAATGGCGTGGTCTGGCTGAACAAGGAGCGCCTCGAAACCTTCGCCGAATACGCCGTGATAACCGGGTTGTTGGAAGGCGTCGCCCGCGCCGAGCAGCCGGACAAGGTCTGGCTTGGCGTCCTGGACACCCTCGCCGACGCCCGGGACGCTTTCCTGAACACGGCCGCCGAGGCCGGTTACCGGGTGGACAGGCTGTTGGAAGCGCTGGAGGAGCTTGACAGCGCGTGACCGCCGCTAGGCGCGACCGGCGACTGCCGCCTTCGCCACCGAATCATCCCCTTCACGTTAGAGGAAGCGAAACCCCATGTGTCTCGCCATCTTTTTGAGCATGACGTTGGCCTGGACGGATGTGGAGCCTCCGCCGCCAGCGGACAAGGATCCCGTCCAGGAGGAGTTGCACGGAGAAGTTATCGTGGACAATTACCGCTGGCTCGAAGACCTCGAGCGCGACAGCGAAGCCGTCCGCCAATGGACCGACGATCAGAACGCCGTGACGCGGGAGCTGTTGGACGCCATGCCGGGCCGCTCTGACTTGGAGGATAGGCTCCGGGAGTTACTGGAGATCGACCGTTACGGCGCGCCTTCGATGCGCGGCGATCGGTACTTCTTCACGAAGCGCGAGGGCGGGCAGGATCAGGCCGTCCTGTACGTGCAGACCGGCCTTTCCGGCGAGCCAGAAGTGTTGCTGGACCCGAACGCCTTGGATGACCGGGGGTTGTACAGTCTGGACTGGAGCGCGCCCGATCCCAAGGGCGAACGCTTGGCTTTCGGCCTGAGTTACGCTGGCGACGAGATGACCGTGCTGTATGTGCTCGATGTGGACTCCGGCCAGTGGCTGGCCGACGAGATTCCCGGCAAGGCCTCTTTCGCGGGCTGGGCGCCGGACGGTTCGGGCTTCTTGTACAGCGTGTTGGAGGATCCGGACGACGCCTATTCGCGCCGCTTCTTGTACCACGAGTTGGGCGTGCATCCCCGGGAGAGCAAACTGCTTCTGGAGCAGGAAGAGCCCAGCCGTATTCCCTTCGCCTCCCTCAGCTCCGACGGCCGCTGGATCGTCGCCGGCTTTAGCGAGGGGTGGACGCGCCGCGACCTCTACGCTATCGACGCCGCCGCATGGATGCGCACCGGCGAGGCGGACATGGTTCCCATCGCGGAGGGGATGGAGGCCCGCTTCTCCCCGGCCGCCGTGGACGGGGACACTCTCTACATGTTCACGGACTTGGA
The DNA here is from genome assembly GCA_007136375.1 of Candidatus Hydrogenedentota bacterium. Lineage (GTDB taxonomy): Bacteria > Hydrogenedentota > Hydrogenedentia > Hydrogenedentales > SLHB01 > SLHB01. Next base: position 7,998 of record SLHB01000017.1, on the reverse strand, counting down.
CGCGCCGAACGGCATGGTCTACGCCGTCGATCTGAACTACCCCGCCCAGGACGATTGGCGCGTGGTCATCCCGGAACGGGAAGACGCCGTGCTCCGCTCCGTGAGCCATGCCCGGGGCATGCTCGTGGCGCGCTATGAAGACAACGCCGCGGCCCGGCTGGAGCGGTTTCGCATGGACGGAGAGCCACTGGGAGAAATCGCCTTGCCGGGGCTGGGCAGCGCCGGTATCGCGACCCACCACGACCGGACCGAGGCTTTCGTCTCCTACCAGAGCTTCAATCATCCCCCGGCCATCTACCACACCGATCTGCGGGAGGACGGGATGGAGCTGTGGGCGCGGCCGGACGTTCCTGGCGACTACGACGGGCTCGCGGTGACGCAAGAGTGGGCCGTGTCCAAGGACGGAACGGAAGTCCCCATGTTCATCGTGCACAAGGAAGGCCTTGAGCTAGACGGGGACAACCCCACGATCCTCTATGGCTATGGCGGCTTCAACATTTCCCTGACGCCCTCCTTTTCCGCCGAGTCCCTGCCATGGTACGAGCAAGGCGGGGTCTACGTGGTGGCCAATCTGCGGGGCGGCGGAGAGTTCGGCCGGGAATGGCAGGAGCAAGGACGGCGCGCCCACAAGCAGAACGTCTTCGACGACTTTCACGCCTGCGCGGAACACCTTATCGAGCGGGGATACACGCGGCCGGAGCGTTTGGCCATCCGCGGCGGCTCCAATGGCGGGCTCCTGACCGGCGCCGCGGTGACGCAGCGGCCGGAGCTGTTCAGCGCGGCCATATCCGCCGTCCCCCTTCTGGACATGCTCCGGTACCACAAGTTCCTCATGGCCCAATTCTGGGTTCCGGAATATGGATCGCCCGACGATCCCGAAGAGTTCGAGTGGCTTCGCGCCTATTCTCCCTACCACAACATCGAAGAGGGGCGTGAGTATCCGGCTGTCTTTCTGACGGCGGGGGAAAACGACAACCGCGTCCACCCCCTTCACGCCCGCAAGATGGCCGCGGCCCTGCAAGAGAAGGCCGCCAACGACTTCACGGAGAAGCCCGTCCTCCTGTGGGTGGAGCGGGAATCGGGCCATGGCGCGGGCAAGCCGCTGTGGCTCCGCGTGCAAGAGCAGGCGGACCAATGGGCCTTTCTCATGTGGCAAACCGGGATGCTGGAGCCGGACGGGCGGGAGTAAGAGCGAGGGCGGGCCTTGGCGTAAATGGCGAACCGGGGGGAGGGGCGTGCGCGCTGGTCTTTGAGAAGCGGCTGCCCACGGCCCCCGGTTCCTATGTTTTCCTGGCCTCGGGCCTACTACGCCGACAAGACGATGTGGCGTTTCAGGTGTTCGGCCAATTGCTTCTTGGAATCCTTCGTGTAATCCTTCTCGATGACCGTGCTGAGCGTGTCCTTCACCTGGGGAGGCAAGAGCTTCGTGACGCGCCGCGCGAAGCTTGAGGCGGCAACGACGACCAAGCGCTCGAAATTGTTGGCGGTGCGTTCCACCTCAAGGTCGTGGACGATCTCCCGGGCGAAGCGGTCGGCTTCGTGCTTTTTCGGGTCGGCGGGCTCCACGAACGAGCCCTGGCCGCCGCCGTGGCTCTTGTTGCCGGGCCGGTCCCGCGTGAACTCCTTACGGGCCTCCCGGCTCTCCGGGTGGGCGAATTCCTTGACCACGACCAGCTCGCCGCTCTCCCTGTCCTTCGAATATACGCGGGCGGTGCTGGAATTGGCGATGAGATACCAGGTTCGGTTCATAGCACGGATCCTTTCGAGTCAGTACCGAAGTGGTTACAGGACTGCCGCGCCGAATCTTGCCGCGCCTCACCTCCTTTTGCCGCCATTCGCGCCCCGGCGCCAGCGGGACGCCCTCGGGTTTCATGACGCGCTCACCATAGCAGTTCGCCCGGGGTTTGGCAACTTGTCCCCCGCGCAACCCTCAACCGGTGGGATGCGTCCCCCATCACACCCCATTATACCCGGCTTTTCGGGCCTCGGCCGTGGGCGATCGCCGCAGGAGCTTGGGACTCACTTTGGCCCTCAGATTCAGGAGGTGATGCCGGAAGTCTTGGAGGGGAGGACAGATGCCTTGCGGAGGAGCGCTCCCCGGCCGCCACGGTTCACCCATGTCCTTGAAGAAATGCGTTGGGCTGGACGGGCGTGGTAGGCTTGGCGCTCCTCCTGCCGTTAGCGGACTTTCGGCCAGGCGCTGATCATATTAAGATCGGGATCCGACTGTCTGGTCTGCACTCTAAAGAACAACTGGAGTAAAGGAAACAGGGCAACGCTAGCGGACCAAGGATTTGCGTCGCGCTGGGGGTCGAGTCCGCTTGAATCTGGAATTGTGTGCCGTCGAAGGACAAGACATGCGAAAACCAACAGTCCGTTGGAAGCAACTTATGAAGGCGCTTGCACCGCCACGTGTTTTGTTGGTCGCGATCACCGGCCTACTTATCGCAGCGGTGATGGTTTGGGCGCTCGGAGGTACGCCGACGGCAATAAGTGTCGCCGGTTTGGTCCTTCAGTCCTTTGGCCTCTGTGTCGTGGCGTGGGGCCTCTACCAAACCCGGTGTTTGTTCGATCACCCTACCCTCCTTGAAGCGCTGCGCAACTGGCGGGACGGGATCGCAGCTGCGTGCCGCCCTTCCCAGCCGCGGGAGGCCATACCCCGGGGAGCCGCTACCGCTACGGGTATTGCGACGGCCTCTGCTGCGGGCGTTAGGCCGGGCAAGACGCTCGAGGAGCGAGTCACGGCGCTCGAGAGCAATATTGATGAAATTCGCGAGGATATTAAGAGGCGAGAAGAAGAAGTTACGGCGGTGCGTGGCGAAGTCAAGCAAGAGCGTCAGGAGCGAGAACGCGAAATCAAGCGTGTTTCGGCTCAACTTGAGGAGACGGCCGTGGGCGGTCTCCACTTGGAAGCGTTGGGCTTGGTGTGGATCCTGGCGGGTGCGGTGGCGACGAGCCTGCCGGACGAAATCGCGGCGGGGATCGCGTGGTTGAGCGCGGGTTAGGGCTGACCGCCGCCGCCTAAGAAAACTGTTGCATCGCCCATGGCGAGGTGCTAGGCTGCGTTACTTAGGAATCACTGCCATATACGGAGTCTATGTGGCGGCGCCGGTTCGCTGTCCCGACCTGTGGGAGGCGGCGCCGGGCCGCGCCCAACGCGTGGAGGTTGGACTGAATCCATGGCGAACGATGAAGCGAAACGCCCTGGCGTGGAAGGCTTGAGCCGCCGCACGTTCCTGAAGAGCGTCGGCGCTGGGTCCGTGGGGGCCGGCCTGTTGCCACGGGGCGGAGAGAGCGGCGCGGCCCAGGCCGCGGAAGCGCCCGCCGTTGTAGGGCCGGGCGAGACGTCCATCACCTTGAGCATCAACGGCGAGACGCGCGAAGTCAGCGTCGAGCCGCGGGTCACGCTGCTGGACGCCTTGCGGAACCGCCTTGATCTGACGGGGTCGAAGAAGGTCTGCGACGAAGGGACCTGCGGCGCCTGCACCGTCTTGTATGACGGCGAACCCGCCTACGCCTGCTCCATCCTCGCGATGGAGGCGGAAGGCCATGAGATCACCACCGTTGAAGGATTGGGCACGCCCGATGAACTCTCCGCCGTGCAGGAGTGCTTCGTGAAGCACGACGCCCTTCAATGCGGCTTCTGCACGCCGGGCTTTGTCGTGGCGTGTACGGCCTACTTGCGGGAGAATCCGGAGCCGACGCCGGAGGAAGCGCAACGGGGCCTTGGCGGAAACTATTGCCGTTGTGGAACGTACGCAGGCATGCGGGAGGCCGTGCTCGACGCCGCGCGGATCCTGCGGGGAGGTGAATGATGCCGGAAGCAGCCGCATGGCCTCCGCAAGACGAGCGGAGCGTACTCGGAAAGAAGATTCCCCGGCTGGACGGACCGGACAAAGTGACGGGCCGCGCCAAGTACGCCTTTGATATCAACCGGCCGGACATGCTCTACGCCAAGGTGCTTGGGGCGAAGCACGCGGCCGCCACGGTCACCGAGTTCGACCCGAGCGAGGCCGAGGCGATGGAAGGCGTGGAGGCGATCTGGGTTCAACCCGACATTGACGGCAAGACCATCCACTATTCGGGCCAAGTGTTGGCGGCGGTCGCGGCGGTCACCGAAGAAATCGCCGAGGAGGCGCTCCACCGTATTCACGTGGCCTACGAACTCCGCGATCCGGTAACGGACGACACGACGCCGGAGCACGGCGGCAACGTCGACGAAGACGTGCGCGGCTCCATCGAAGACGTGGAGCAGGCCTTCGAGGACGCGGATGTGGTGAGCAGCGGCCATTACGGGTGCGCGACGATCACCCATTGCTGCCTGGAGCCTCATGGGCACGTGGCCGAGTTCCGCGACGGCGACCTGCACATCTGGGCCTCGACGCAGAACGTGTCCCGCTACGGCCAAGGGCTGACGGACACTGCGGAGTTGCCCCAGGACCGGATTCACGTCATCTGCGAGCACATGGGCGGCGGTTTCGGATCGAAGTTGGGCGACGACATCTGGGGCCGCGCCGCCGTGCATCTGGCGAAGGTGACGGGCAAGCCGGTGAAGCTCCTCCTGGACCGGGATCTGGAGCAACAGATCGCGGGCAGCCGGCCGTCGTCCCACGCCGATGTGGAGATCGCCTTGAACAACGACGGCGAGATCCTGGCGTGGCGCTCCCATGACTGGGGCTCGGGCGGCCAGGGCGGCTACAATCGGCCTCACCTGCCTTACACCCTGTCCAATCTGTCCCCCGCCGTGATGCGCACCCAGCGTGTGGCCACCAACCGGGGATCCGCCCGGGCGTGGCGCGCTCCGCTCCATCCCAACGGCTGCCTCATTACCATGGCGGCGCTGGAGGATGCGGCGGCGGCCATCGGCATGGACGCGCTGGAGTTTTTCCTGAATCACGTGGTGGATCTCACGAACAACGCGGAGGCTTACCGGGAAGAGCTGCCCATCGCGGCCGAAATGATCAGCTATCAGGACAAAGCCCACCTCCGCGGCGATGAGACGCCGGGGCCGGTGAAGCGGGGCCTTGGCATCGCGTTGCACCAGTGGGGCGGCATGGGCCACAACTCCAACGCCGACGTGACCATTCACCCCGACGGCTCCGTCGAGGTCGCTTGCGGCACGCAGGACCTGGGCACGGGAAGCCGGACGGTGCTCGCCATCGTGGTGGGCGAAACGCTGGGGTTGCCCGTGGACAGGGTCCATCCGAAAATCGGCCGGAATGCCTATCCCATCTCGGGGGCTTCGGGCGGCAGCACCACCATTGGCGGCATCAGCGCCGCGTCGCGTCTGGCCGCCGTGGCCGCGCGGGACGCCCTCTTCGAACGGGTGGCGCCCGAACTTGGCGTGGAGCCCGGGGAGCTGGAGGCCCGGGACGGGCGCGTTCAGGAACAGGGCAATCCGGAGAACGGCATGAGCTGGGAGGAGGCCTGCGGCGTCCTCGGCGTCGACTCGTTGACGGAGCGGGGCGAATGTGTGCCGCCCCAGGCCGCGCAAGCCGGCCTCATCAGCGCGGGCGCGGCGGGGTGCCAAATCGCCGATGTGTCCGTGGACGTGGAGACCGGCGTGGTCAAGCTCAACGAGTTTGTCTGCGTGCAGGACTGTGGCCTCATCGTGAGCATGGAGACGGCTCGGAGCCAGGTCTTCGGCGGCATGATCATGGGCGTCAGCTACGCCCTCTATGAAGAGGCGATCTACGACCCGGTAAACGGCGTCATGCTGAATCCGGACCTGGAGTTCTACCGCCTGGCGTCCATGGCGGAGGTTGGCGATCTCAAGGTGCACATGATGACGGGGCCGCGCTACGACGAGCGTGGCGTCATCGGCTTGGGCGAACCGCCGGTCATCGGACCGGGCGCGGCCATCTCCAACGCCATCGCCAACGCCTGTGGCGTTCGCGTGGGAATGATGCCCATGACGCCGGATCGCGTCATTCAGGCCTTGGCCGAAGGAGGGAAACTGGCATGAAGACCTTTGAGTACGCGCGTCCGTCCAGCCTTGACGAGGCCATCGAACTGCTCGGCGAGGATTGGGGCCAAACCGAGGTTCTTGCCGGCGGAACGGATCTTGTCACCGCCATGAAGCAGCGGATCACGACGCCGGACCGGGTGGTGAGCCTTCAGGACATTGAGGAGCTCAGGGGCGTTTCCGAGGAAGACGGGGCCCTCCGCATTGGCGCCATGACCCCCATCGGTCCCTTCATGCGGGACAGCCGCGTCCGGGAGCATTTCCCGGCTTTGTCCACGGCCATGGAGGGCATGGCCGCGCCCCAGGTCTATTCCCGCGCCACCATCGGCGGCAACCTGTGCCAGCGGCCCCGTTGCTGGTACTTCCGGCTCGGCTACGGGCTGCTCGCGCAAGACAACGGCCGCGTCATGACGGAAGACGGTGAGAACCGTTACCACGCGATCTTTGGCAACGACGGCGCCGCGAGGTTTGTCCATCCCTCGGGGCTGGCGCCGGGCTTCATCGCCCTCAATGCCGAGATTCATCTCCTTGGGCCAGATGGCGCCCGCTCCATGGCGATGGAAGACTTCTTCCGGATTCCCAGCGCGGACGGCGAGCGGGAGACCGCCCTGGCGCCCAACGAAGTCGTCACCCATGTTACCGTGCCCCTCAACGGCAAACGAAACGCCACCTATGAAGTGCGGGACCGGGGGAGTCTCAATTGGCCCCTGACGGCGGCCGCCGTGGCCTTCTCCTTGAACAACGGCGTGGCGGAGGATGTCCGCATCGTCCTTGGCCACGTGGCGCCCACGCCGTGGGACGCTCCCGAAGCGGCCGAGGCATTGGAGGGCGCTGCGCCCGATGAAGAGACGGCCATCGCCTGCGGAAACGCCGCCGTGGAGGGCGCCACGCCCCTGAGCCGCAATGGCTACAAGACCCAACTGGTGAGAACGAGCGTGAAGCGGGCCATTCTGGCCGCGGCGCAACAGGCCTGACAGGAGGATAGGACGCATGCAGCCTCAACAGCGGCAAGCCGGAACCCGGCCCTGCAAGTTCCTTCGGTCCAAGGAAATGTACTACGCGACGCTCGCCGACACCACCGGGGAGTTCGGCGGCCAGACGTACTGGTGCGATTGCACCCAGGACGCCATCGGGCCCGACGACAAGATCGCGGAAGCGAAGGAATGCTCACCGGAACGCTCGTGCTATAGGCGATAACGCGGTCTTTCGGCTCAACAGTTCCCGCCGCGGGGGATGACTGTCCCTCGCGGCGCTTCAATTGGCGTGTGACGCAAGGCTCGGCGGACAGGCTGTCCTTGGATTGCGTTTTCGTTCGGGCGGCGGCCAAGCCAGAAGGGAGAGGAGAAGCCCCATGCGGATTGAGGTCACCAGCGTGTTGGTGGACGATCAGGAAAAGGCCCTGAAGTTCTACACGGACATCCTCGGATTCCAAAAGAAGCAGGACTTTCCCGCTGGCGGCGGGCGGTGGCTCACCGTGGTCTCCCCCGAGCGGCCGGACGGCGTCGAACTGCTGTTGGAGCCCATAGGGTACGATTTCGCCACGACGTACCAAAAGTCCCTCTTCGACGCGGGCATTCCCCTGACGATGTTTTTCGTCGACGACATCCAGGCGGAGTACAAGCGCCTCACGGACTTGGGCGTCTCGTTTACTGGGGAGCCCCAACAGATTCCAGACGGTCCCACCATCGCCACCTTCGACGACACCTGCGGCAACCTCATCCTGCTCGCCGAGACCGCCTCATCATGAACGCAGGGCGAAGGTCATCCCCAATCGCCGGATAAGCCGTCTTGGTGAGCGGTTTACATCCCCCGGCCCTTCGGGCCACCCCCTTAACGGGGGGGATTTGGCTGTTGTCAACGATTAGCAGGACTTCGTAGTTGCTCCCCAGCTTGGTGAACGAAACTTGCCCCCGACTGCGTTTCAAGAGTCCCCCTTTGAAGGGGGATTTAGGGGGATGTAGGCCCGGCGTCCTCACCCTAACCCGGCGGTCCGCCGTCCGTGAAGCCGTTTTCATTTCCGCGCGCCTTCCGCT
>SLHB01000061.1 GCA_007136375.1 Candidatus Hydrogenedentota bacterium | reverse complement strand
GGGTGGCGCCGGTGGGCGGCGATTACCGTGACGGGGTCTCCCGGCAGACTGGCGAGGGCGAACCGGCCCTTTCCGTCGCGGCCTCGCGAATTCGGTCCACGCGGCCATCTTCGGCCTCCAGACTCGCCAGACCGCGGGCCTGGCCATGAAGGTTTAGCGCCTCGTCGCGCAGCAAGACATACAGGGACAGCGCCTCGGCCCACCTATGCCGCTCGCCTGGAACGGCCGGCTCCTCGTTCCGCCATGCCTCGGCTTGCTCGCGCAGCCAAACCGGTAGACGGCCCGCGCCGCCAAAGCCGTGCGCTTCCCAGTCAACCACGCTGAAACCCTCACTCGCTAGCATGTGAAGGCGCCATTCGGCTACCTCGTCCCAACGCGCCAGACGTTCATTGGCCAGATCATCCGCGAGTTGGCGCAGCTCCGCCTCGCTCCGCTCCAACGGTTCGCGGCCGGTTGATTGGACATGGAACCAGCCGCTGTCGTCGAAGCCGGCTTCCATGAAGGGCTGCGTCTCAAGCAAGGTTAGCGGCGGAAACTTCTGTACGCGCCACTCCTCCACGCCGGTGGCGAACCGTTGCGTGCGTCCTTCTTCGTTTTCCATCAAGCCGCTCAAACTAAACCCTTCCGGCGGGGCGCTGATTGCCAGCACATTCGGGCCGGGCCGGACCTTATGGGAGAACTCGGCCTGAACGGAATCCGCCTGCGCGCCGCCCGCGATCTTCTCTCCATTGAGAAACACGTAGAGGTAATCCGGCGAGACGGCGTCCAAGACAGCCCGGTCGAGTTCCGGAGCCTCCGCCTCCAATACGGTGCGATATACGATGGGTGTTTCGGGGTAGGCGCCGGTCCGCCATTCTAGGGACCCGGCCTCATGGGAAGGTTCTTCGCCGGCCCAGTCTGGCTCAATCCATTCCGACGCCGCGTGCGGCTGAAGCATGAGGCCGGCAACGATGCATGCCGCCGCGGCTGTCCTCGAAGTCAACACGTTATGTCCTCGCATACCATCCACCCTCCTGACGAATCGAGTTTTTCGGGAAGAGATCGGGCTAGGGTTCGCAAACCACACGCGCCTCCGCAAGCGCTGTCATCGCGGAGGCGCGTATCAAAGTGACGCCGGGAAACTTGCCCGGACACGGCGCTCTATAGTTCGCCTTCCTCCGCAATGGTCCAGGAGTTGAAATCGTAGACCCGGCGGTAACCGCCATGCTCCATTACAAGCTCATCCCCCTCGACCTCTCCCTGCATCCATGGGTTGTCGAAGCGGGGCCAGGCGGCATAATCCAGGGGCTCGCCATTCACCAGACGCCTATCCGTCCCATCGCCGCCGCCCCGGCCGTCAAACGTTATCTCGAGTACATTCCCATCGAGGTCTTCATAAACCGTGGAGGGTTCACCCTCTTCATGCTCGGAGAACACAGCGCCAGGGCCTTCCAGCACGGCGTTCACGAAAGCATCGAAGCCGTCGAACTCATCGGGATGGGCCGTCTGGATAACCCACCCCGTGGCGCCGCCGCCAAAGGTGAACGTCCCGTACTCCTCGGTCCAGTTGGAGTCATCCCAAGTGAGGTATTGGGGATGCACCCCTTGCACTTCGATGGACTCGCCCCAATCATAGCCGTCCCTACAAGTAAAGGCAATGTACACGGCGCCGCCATTCAGGAAAAGCCATCCATCTTCCTCGCGCTGTTCCACGACGGCGCCCGATTCCGGCACGAACCCCGTCATTTCTTCCTTTGCCACGCCCGCCAGCACGCCCTTGTGCTGTAGCACTTGGTTGTTGGGCGATTCGCCAGTGAGGTTGTTCGTGGGCGCCTTTACGGTAAACTTCGCGCCTGGCTCCACACTGCTCCATACAAGGCCAGAACGCAGCATCTGATCCGACCAAAAGAGCGAACCATTCCCATCGTACTGGCTGAAAAGGGCATAGGTCTGGTTGACGAAGGATGTCTTTCGCGCGCCGTGCCAAGCCATGTGGGTTTCCCGATGGACGTACGGCTCTTGGCGATCCGTGCCCATTATCTGGATGATTTCCGGCGGACGGTAGGAAGAGACCGCGCTCATGACGCCACAGCCGTCGTTCTGCGCCGGCTTGGCGCGTCCGCCAAAATAGACATAGCCGGTCAGCGCGGCGATGTATCCGTCCTGGGCATCCGTTTGAAAGTTGCCCGTACGCAATGTGGACGCGCCCCAGGCGCCATCGACCCATTCCGGGGCCATGTCGGCCAAGGCAATATCCAAGCCGATTTCCGCGCGCCGCCGCATCTCCTCGTCCTCGGCATGGTCGTACACCGAAAGCAGGGGGTTCACAAAGAACGTGTGGTAAATCGGGGAGTCATACTCCGCCAATCCTCGCCGCGCTAGATTGTCCACCAACTCGAAGATGCTTTCCCGCGTGCTTTCCCTCACCTCTTCCGCTTGATCCCAATCGGGCCAGGTCTGGGCTGCGAGATACCCTCCCGCCGCAGTCATGGCGGAGTGATTCTCCGTGCTGCCAAAGGGGTATTCCGAATAGCCCGTAATGAAGTTGCGCGCGGACTCTCTTACGTCTTCGGGCATGTGTTCGCCGTACCGGAGATAGAGATCCATGCCCGCCATCACCAGAAACATGGAAGCGCCTCCGGGATTATCGAAAATATAGGCCGCGAGTTCGTTGCCGCCCTCGATGTCGCCCGCGGCGTATCTCGCCATGGCGTGGTATACGGCGGACTTGGCGTAACCCGTGGGATCGTCCGTTCGGTCGAACATGGAGGGGTTTTCGGCGTAGAAGGCGATGACCTCTTCGGCCCGTTCCTCCACGGCCCCCAGGGCCTCCACGTCAGACACCCCTCCAACACACACGAGCACCAGGGCCACAACAATTGAACCAAACTTCTTCATGACAGATCTCCTTCTCTACGTTGTAACTCCACAAAGCACCCCTAGGGCTGGAGCCAGACGGCGGCTCACCAGCCCCCCGGCCATGGCCGGCAGTATCAGAACTCGTCGAGCTTGATGTCTAGGATAAGACGAGCTATCTCGTCTGGATCTTCCCTCAGAACGAGGTAGGCGTGATCGCCGTTATCCCCCTCCACCCATCGATTGTCTCCATTCTCGTCCGCCACGCAATATCCGTCCTCGACCTTGTCCCAGTAGACGCCAAGGCCTCCCCGGACCGCGTACAGCACGGCGGTCTGGTCGTACGACGCATTATCCAGGATTTCCCCTTCATACCGATCCCGCATCCAAGGGGCGTATTCGCTGAAGTGTTTGTATCCGACATATAGCGGATTTTCGGGATCAATCTCGTTGAACGCCGCGCCGGTTTGGATTTGCGATCCAATCTCATAGCCCGAAAACACGACGGGGACGGGCAACTCTTCGAGAACATATTGGGTAACGCCGGGCATGTTTCCGTTAAAGTTCCACTCATTGGTCCCCTCGGGAAAGTGTCCGCCCATTATGACGAACTTCTCGACCTTTTCCTCGACCAATTCCTTGCCTGGCAAGGACGAATGTTCATCGGGCTCCGAGCGCAACAGGTCTTCAATGTTCCTAAGTGGCCCTACGGTAACCACAGTGACGCTTTGGTCATCTTGTTGGGCGAGTATCTGCCGGTAGAGGTCCACCGCAAGGGGAACGTCATCGTTGGTCCGTTCATGGGGCAATGCATCCGCGATCGGTCTATTATAGTTCCAGTCGAGATGATGCGCGTCTCTGTGACGAATACCCATCGGAACATCGGGATTCCCATAATACCGGTTCACGCCGTCCATGGCGGGAATCACATATTCCTCGGTGGACCAGCTCATGATGGCCAGAAGTTCGCATTCTCCCCGGTTATGGAGGTTGTGCAGCATAACCAAGGCGCCGAGATCGTCGGCGTCTCCTCCAAAATCCGTGTCAAAGATGATCTTGGGTTGAGCGAACGCCGGGGCGGTCAACGTTAACGCCAGTACTACGAGCATGAGCGCCACAAATGCCGTCTTCTTTACGATCATGGTGCATCTCTCCTTCCCCAAATCTGGGGTGTAACGGGGTTCGGTTTAGCCTTTCCGTGAAAACAGCACATGGGCCGGGCGGCGCGCCAGTTTCTTGCCGGCGCGCCGCCCCATGGCCAAGACTTCAGTGGGCGAACAGCAGCACCCAATCCCCGCTGGTGGGCGGCTGGAAGTAGCCGTTCTCATTGGGTTCAGCGTCTTGCCGTTCGGCGGTGCGCGGATCGAACCATTGCGTCTCCAGGCCGTCCTGGAGCTGATTCATGTCCACATTGAGCAGGGCGCCGTGCGTCACGAAGATGACCGCGCGATCGCCTTCGGGGGAGCGGGCCGCGCCAATGGAGGCTTCGCCTTCTTCGCCGGTCCGCAAGCCCGGCAAGGCATTGTCCGACGTCTCCGTGGCGCGCAGCCGCATTTCGTAGGCGTCTTCTTCTTGCCCCAACGTGAAGTTGCGGTTCAAGTGGTCCTCGGACAGTGTCACGATGCGGGCGGGGCCGCTCTGCACTTCTTCGGCTGGCGTAATCCACGCTTCCACGGTGATGGCGTTGGTATCCTGCATCGCCGCCGTGAGGCGTTCGGCGGGACCGTCGCTCGCGATGAGCACGGAGTCCGTCAGTTCGAGACCGTCATCCGACCACGAAACCGAACCCGTGTCCTCGATGTGCAGGTCCAGCGCCGGTTCTTGACCGGAGACGTCATGAACCACGGCGCCATCGCCCTCGTCAAACACATACCGCGCCTGGAGACCATCCAGATGCTCGGATGCGCTTGCGGCATGGTTATCCGCGATCTCGGAGGCGTCCAGCGCCCGGTTGTACACGGCCACGCCGTGGTACACGCCAAGCCAGCCGCGGCCGCCGGTTAACTCATCGCCTAGCGCAAGCCGCATCGCGTCATCCCAAGCGGACAGATCCCCGCCGATCCCACCAGCCGCGGCCTCTTCGCCGTCAACGTAGAGGCGGGCCTGGCCATCCGCATCCCGCGTGTAGGCGACGTGCGTCTTCCCGGTTTGCACGGTCAACGGTTCGCCTTCCGCCAACGCGACAAAACCGATATCGGGCTCCAGAGTAAGCCATCCCATGTCTTCCATTAGCGCGCGGGCGTTCTGGATGTGCGCCTGGGCCTGCTCGTTCAGTCCGAGGCTGAAATCCCCGTAACTCGGCCCCGGCCGATGGAACCGCACCCCCGCGATGCCGCCGATGACATTGCGCCAGAATTTGCGAACGCCTTCGG
>SLHB01000504.1 GCA_007136375.1 Candidatus Hydrogenedentota bacterium | reverse complement strand
TGGCTTGCGCTGGAAGAGTCCGGCGCGGGCGACATCATCACCCACGAAGAGTTCGGGTCATTCGAGCTATTCATGGAGTGGAAGGTGGCCGACGGAAGCAATTCCGGCATCTTCTACCTGGCCCAGGAGACAGACGGCCCCATCTGGCATAGCGCGCCCGAGTACCAGATTTTGGACAATTCGGCGACGCAATCGCCGGTGACCGCGGCGGGTTCGCTTTTCGATCTCATCGGCTCGTTGGTCTGGGACGAAGTGGAGCGTCCCACGGGCGAGGTGAACACGGCGCGCATCGTCAAGAAGGGCGACTATGTCGAGCACCACATGAATGGGCGTCTGCTTTTCACCTTCGAGATCGGCACGGACGAGTGGGACGAGATGGTTGAGGCGAGCAAGTTCAACGATCCGCCCTTCGCCGCGGCCGACGAAGGATATATCGGCCTGCAGGATCACGGCGACTGGGTCGCCTACCGCAATATCATGATCCGCGAGTTGGACGCCGAGTGAACTAGGCGTTCTCGCGCCTGGCCACGCCAGAAACGAACAGCGCGGCGGCGGCTCCCCGAACCATTGGGAGATCGCCGCCGCGCTTCATTTCTCATGAGCGATCAGGCGCCGGCGCCAACGCCCTTGTTCAGCTCCTTCACCTTCTTCTCCACGATCTTCCGGATTTCCTTCAAGCGCTCCGCCGTCTCGGCCTCGAACCGCATGACTAGAACGGGCGAGGTGTTGGAGGCCCGCAGGAGGCCCCACCCGTCGGGGAACTCGATGCGCGCGCCGTCGATGGTGTTGACGTTGAGTTCCAATTCCTTCTGGAAATACTCCGTGGCTTCCTTCACGATCTCGAACTTCTTGCTCTCGTCGGTCTCGACCCGGATCTCTTCCGTCACGTGGGTCTCCGGCACGTTGGCGAGATGACGGCTCAACGGGCGCCGTCCCTTGCTCAGCAATTCGAGGAGCCGCGCGCCCGCGTAGATGGCGTCGTCGAAGCCGTACCAACGATGCTTGAAGAAGATGTGGCCGCTCATCTCGCCGGCGAGCTCCGCCTTGTGCTCCTTCATCGCCGCTTTGATGAGGGAATGGCCGGTCATGTTCATGATCGCCTTGCCGCCGTTCTTCTCCACATCGTCGAAGAGGGTGCGGGAGCACTTCACCTCCCCGATGATGGCGGCGCCGGGTTTCTCGGCCAACACGGAGCGGGCGAAAAGGAGCAAGAGCTTGTCGCCCCAGATGACGTTGCCCTGTTCATCCACGGCGCCGATGCGGTCCACGTCGCCATCAAAGGCGATGCCGACGTCGGCCTTGTGCTCCTTCACCGCGGCGATGAGATCCTTGAGGTTCTTCTCGACCGTTGGATCGGGATGATGGTTGGGGAAGTCCGGATCGACGTCGCAATACAGGGGGATGACCTCGCAGCCCAGCTTCTCGTACAAGGGCACGGCCACTTCGCCCCCGGGACCGTTGCCCGCGTCCACGACAACCTTCAGCTTGCGCTTCAGCTTGATTCCGCGGGCGACGCGTTGCTGGTACTTCTTCACCATGTCCATGCGGGTGATGTTCACGGCGCCCCGCGCTTTTGGGAACGAGTCGCCCTCGGCCAACTTGCGGAGCTTCTGGATCTCGCCGCCGTGAATGGTGGAAGCGCCCACGGCCACCTTCATCCCGTTGTATTCCGAAGGGTTGTGGCTCGCCGTGATCATGATGCCGCCGTCCACGTCAAGGTTGAAGAGGGCGAAGTACAGGACGGGAGTCGGGACCATGCCGATGTCAATGACATTGAGGCCGCAGGCGGTGAGGCCGTCGATGACCGCGTTGGCGAAGGGCTTGGATGTGTGCCGCCCGTCCCGGCCGACGGCGATGCAGTTGTGCTGTTTCTTGCCGCGCATGTATGCGGCCACAGCCATGCCCAGCCGCTCCATGATTGCTTCGTTTAGGTCCGTTCCGGCGATGCCCCGGATGTCGTACTCGCGGAAGATCTGTGGGTTGATGTTCATGGGTAAGCGCCTCCTATGGGATTCCCCTTTCGCTTGCCGCAATGGTAACGGCTCGGCCTGGCGCCGTCAATGCTTTTTGCATGTTCGGTCCCCGTGTTCATGAAGCCCGCACAGCGCCGGGCGCTTCGGCCTTCGCTTTCTCGGCCGCGTCCGTGTCCAGCCGGCGCACGACTTGCTCGGCCCAATTGGCCGCCTGCCAGGCCAGTTGGAAATCTACATGAGCCAGGGAGTCGGTGTGCCGTTCGGTTCCCGGCGATTCGGCGCCCATGATGCCGGCGGCGCGGTAGCCCCGGGTCAACGGAATGAGCAGATCCGTCGGGACGCCCCGGTGCGTCCGGGATTGGGCGTTGAAGGCCTCGCCTTCCTCAAGCATGAGCGCGGTGAGGGCCTTGTCGCTGTGGAAGGTATGGAGCAGGCCCTCGCCTTCGATGCACGCGAGTTCGCCAGCGCCCACTTGCTCGATGTTCACCATATACGCGTCCGCCTGGTCAAGGTCATGGCGCACGATAAAGTCGCGGACGCCGTTGAGCCAGCCTTCTTTGCTGCCCGTGGCGACGAGCCAGACGTCGGCGTCTTCCGGCGGCGTTTCCCGGAGCCGGTTCGCCAGTTCGAGGAGAACCGCCGTTCCGCTCGCGTTGTTGTTCGCGCCAGGCTGGAAGTCGGCCATCGCTTCCCACAAGGCCAGCGCGCCGGCCGCCGTCACGAGGATGCCCGTGGCCGCCCAGCGCGACACAAGATCGACGCGCATGGGACCGTCTTGGAAGAGCTCGAGCACGCCCATGAGGCATGACAGAATGACGACCATCATGCAGGCGACGAGGCCAAAGTGGACGGGGCGAAGCCATTGCGCGGCCTGGGGCTTCGCCAGGGGCGTGTCCTTGGGCGAGTCATAATGGGCCAGGACGACAATCTGGCGCTTCCCGCGCGCGCCCGGGAAGCGGGCCGTCACGTTCTGGCTGGCGTACTCGGGCAACAGCCTGGAGGCGACCCGGTATCCGGTAAACTCCGCGATATATGTGACGAAGACGATGCTTCCGTAGATCAACGCCGCGAGGGGAAACCAAAAGGCCACGAGGGACACGATGAAGAACTCGCCCATGTAGGAGGCGAACAGGAAGTGGTACGTGTCGATGGAGTGGAAGTCTTCGATGGCGCTCTGGTTGGTGTTTTCCTTGAAGCGTTTGTGGATGTACTCCGCCGCGGTCCGTTCATTCTCCGTGTTCGCGCCCCGGTGCGGCAATGTGCCCGCGAGGTAGCGCATGTCCTGGCGGATGGAGTCCCCGGCGGTTTCAGAGTGCATGGCGCTCCATGCCGAAACTTTCCGCGACGGCCGGATGGACCAGCTTTCCTTTGTATACGTTGACGCCCCGCTTCAGCGCGGCGTCGGCCGCGATGGCCCCATCGGCGCCTTTGTCCGCCAACATGAGTCCATACCCGAGAGTGCTATTTGCGAGGGCGTGCGTTGAAGTGCGGGGCACGGCGGCGGGCATGTTCGTGACGCAGTAGTGGACGACGCCGTGCTCCGCATAGGTGGGTTCGGCGTGAGTCGTGGGACGGGCCGTTGCGCAACAACCTCCTTGGTCGATGGCGGTGTCGACGATGACAGCGCCGGTCCGCATTTCGCGGACGAGACCCTCCGTGATGAGCTGCGGGGCCCGGGCGCCGGGAATGAGTACGGCTCCGATGACGAGGTCGGCCTGGGGCAGCGCTTCGTGGAGCGCGGCCCGGTTTGACACCAAGGTCGTCACGTGGCTGCCCATGATGTCGTAGACGTAGCGGAGCCGCGCTGTGTTGATGTCCATGATGGTGACGCGCGCGCCCATCCCCAGCGCGATATGGCAGGCGTTGGCGCCCACGATGCCGGCGCCGAGGATGACGGCTTCGCCTGGGCGTACGCCGGAGGCCCCGCTGAGCAAGACGCCCCGGCCCTGCGCGTGGGCCTCCAAGCACTGGGCGCCCTTTTGCACCGCGAGGCGGCCCGCCACTTCGCTCATCGGCGCGAGCAGCGGAAGCGAGCCGTCGTCCAATTGGACCGTTTCGTAGCCGATGGCGATAACGCCCTTATCCAAGAGCGCCCGGGTAAGATCCTCGGCCGACGCCAGATGCAGGTAGGTGTAGAGGATCTGTCCGGGCCGCATGCGGGCGATCTCCTCGGACAAAGGCTCCTTCACCTTGATGACGAGTTCCGCCTCGCCCCACACGGCGTCCGCGTCTGGAGCGATGCGCGCGCCGGCGGCTTCGTATTCGTTGTCGGTCAGCCCACTCCCAAGGCCGGCGCCGCGCTCCACAAGAATGCGGTGGTCATGGGCCACATAGGCCGCCGCGCCCCCCGGCGTGACCGCCACGCGGTTCTCTCCAGGCTTTATCTCTTTCACCACTCCGGCGATCATAGCCCCTCCCAATGCGGCGTTTCGTGACGCGGGGAGTATACCCGCCGCGCATCGGCCCGTCCAATCGCGCGGAAAGGCCCCAATCGCCGAATAAGGCTGCCGTTGGCGGGGCGGGGGCCCTGAGCCGCGTCTTCAAGGCCGCCTTGCATGCCGGCAAGACGCCGGCGATACCCGTTCACTCCATGGGTGAAAGCCGCTGTTCTTCCCCGGCGTGGGGATGAGATCTCGCAACGATGTCCGGGGAGTCTTGTCCGGCGACTTGGGGAGGGCCTGCGTCACCAAAGTGGGAATAGCGGCCGGGTAGTTCTTGAGAGGATGTGTTACGGCGGTCTTGTTGTATAGGTTTCTTTACAATGCGGCGTTGCCAGTCTCACCTACGGATAGCTGGGAAAAGGATAACACCGTGAACTCACGAACAGAAGAAATCACCGCCATTGGGCGCGGACGCGCGCAGATTCTGGAGGAGTTGGCGCATATCGGCCCCATACAGCGGGGCGCGCTTACCGAGCAGATGATGCCCGGGCCGCGAAAGCAAGGTCAGGAACCCAAACAGTATGGACCATATTATGTGTTGACACAGTGGAAGGATGGAGAAACTTCGAGCCGCCGCTGGTGGACCCGCAACCAGCATGACTGGCCAAACACGGGCAACTCCCGCACCCAGCGCGCCTCCTGCTCGTGGACGCGCGCGCACGCCGAGCCGCACGCTCCGCAAAGGCCCGGACCGCCCTCGGAAACCAGCCCGACCACCACCGCGTGCTCCCCGGACGCCTCATCCCGAAGCCGGCGCTCCGCGAAATCAACCCGGTACCCTTCCCATCCACCCAAATCCTTGATAAGCTCTTCTGCAGTCACAGCGGCCACTCCT
>SLHB01000491.1 GCA_007136375.1 Candidatus Hydrogenedentota bacterium | reverse complement strand
GGATAGGGCGTGCACTCGTCGAAGCACATGATGATGTCGGCGCCGATGCTCCGCTGCACGGCGATGGCGTCCTCGGGCCGGAGGAAGTGGCGGGATCCGTCGATGTGGCTCTGAAACGCCACGCCGTCCTCCGAGATCTTGGTTAGCCCCGCCAAGCTGAACACTTGGAAGCCCCCGGAGTCCGTGAGAATGGACCGGTCCCAATTCATGAAACGATGAAGCCCGCCCGCCTGCTCCAGAATGTCCACGCCAGGCCGCAGGTAAAGGTGATAGGCGTTGGCGAGGATGATGTCCGCGCCGATAACGCGCAGATCTTCTTGCGACAGGGCCTTCACGCCCCCTTGCGTGCCCACCGGCATGAACACGGGCGTCTCGATGCTCCCATGGGGCGTGTGCAGCAGGCCGGTCCGCGCGGCGCTCGCGGAATCGCGGGCCGTCACTTCAAAGCGGACGGGGTCCATCGTTGGGGCGGGTTCTTCCATGGGAATGTTCTTAGCCTGGTTCCTGAGTGGTTGTTCCCGGGGCTCCGAGGGCGGCGGCGTTTTCGGGCGCAATGTAGCACGCCCCGCCGCCGCAGTAAAGGCGGCGCCTGCCCGCCCGCCACGGGCGTTCCTTTCCGGTCAGGGACGGAGCGCGGGCCTTTGCCATTCCGGGGAGGCCGTCGATATCATGGAAGCGAAGGAGGGCGGCGTCTGTCGCCGGCCCGCGCCTGTGTCCCGGCCATGGTGAAGGGGAAACGCATGACGCAGATGTACACGCTGGAAGAGCTGTTCGAAATGGTGCGGAAAGAGAACGCGTCGGATCTGATCATTAGCGCGGGCGCGCCGCCGGTGCTGCGGGTGAACGGCAAGCTCCTCCGCGCTCACGGCGACGCGCTCACGCCGGAGCAGACGCGGGCCCTTATCTACAGCGCCTTGACTGACGAGCAACAACGCCACTTCGAAACGTACAAGGAACTCGACCTGTCCTTCGCCGTGGGCCGGAAGCACCGCTACCGCGTCAACGTCTACTATCAAAAGCAAGCGGTCACCGCGGCCTTCCGCCCCATTCCCGACACCATTCCGAAAATCGAAGACTTGGGCCTTCCCGAAGGCGTGGCGGCGTTGGCGCGGGCCCGGCAGGGGCTTATTCTCGTAACCGGGCCCACGGGACATGGCAAGACCACGACGCTCGCGTCGCTCATCGGGATCATCAATGAAACGCGGGAAGGCCATGTCATCACCATCGAGGATCCCATCGAGTTTGTCCACTACCATCAAAAATGCATCGTGGATCAGCGTGAAATCGGCGGGGATACTCTGAGTTTCGGCGACGCGCTCAAGTTTGTATTGCGGCAAGACCCGGACGTGATTCTCATCGGCGAGATGCGGGACCTGGAAACCATCCAGGCGGCCTTACGCGCCGCCGAGACGGGGCACCTGGTCCTGGCCACACTCCACACCAACGAGGCCATTCAAACCGTGGACCGGATCATTGACGTGTTTCCCGGCGCGCAGCAGCAGCAAATCCGTTTCATGCTGTCCATGACGCTGCTGGCTGTCATCAGTCAGCGCTTGCTGCCCCGGGCCGAGGGCGACGGCCGCGTGTTGGCGTGTGAGGTGTTGCGCAACAACACGGCCGTGGCCAATCAGATCCGCGAAGGAAAAACCCATCAAATCTACAGCCTCCTTGAAACCCACACGAAAGACGGCATGACCACCCTCGACAAGAGCATCAAGGATCTCTATATACAAGGTCTTGTGCACTTCGATGAGGCGGCGGGCCATATGCGGAACCCTCAGGCCCTCATGGACGTGAACCGGGGCGGTTAAGAAGCCGCGCCGCCGTTGTTTGCGGGGCGCCGCCGTGCTATACTGCGCCCGGGAAAGTGCAACTTTTTGACCGGTTTGGGATATCAATATAGGGACATGCGGACGTGAGCGAGGACACCCAGGGCCACAAGACCATGGCGGAAGGACAGGCCAAGAAGCGCCCCGCGGCCGCGGAGGGAAAGCCCCAGTTGCGGGTCATCCGCGGGGATGGCGCCCTCCCGCTCCATGAGCGCGGCGATGAAGAGTTGATGCTCGCCCATGGCAAGGATTGCGAGGAAGCCTTCGCCGAATTGGTGCGCCGCCATCAACGAGGCGTGCTGAATTACGTGTACCGGATGGTGCAGGACCGGCAAGTAGCCGAGGAGTTGACCCAAGAAGTGTTCCTGGCCTTGGTCAAGAACGCAAAGCGGTACCAACCCACGGCGAAATTTACGACGTACCTGTACGCCATTGCTTCGAACATCGTGTCCAAGGAGTGGCTCCGCCGGAAGCGGCGCCCTTCCTTCCTGAGCTTATCCATGTTGTGGGGCGGGCCAAAGGACGAAGGCGGCGGGTTCGACCCGATGGAGCACGTGCGGGACACGAAAGTGGACGTGGCCGACGATTTCCGGCGGCAAGAGATTAACGAAGCCGTGAACAAGGCCCTACAGGAGCTTCCAGCCCATCAGCGGGAAGCCTTCGTGCTCCGGCGGTTTCAAGACCTGTCCTACGACGAGATCGCCGAGGTGACCAACAGTCCGGTGGGCACCATAAAGTCCCGGGTTGTCCGGGCGGAGCGGGCGCTGCGCCCTCTTCTTGGCAGCTTGCGGCAATACTTGTAACGTTTGGCGTTTGAAAAGACGAGGTTTCGCGAATGAGACGGCACCCTGAAAGGCATGAGCTCTATGCCCTTGCGGAATGCGCGGTCAGGGGACGTTCGGCCATTCCGGCCCGGCTTGCCAGCCATGTGACCAAGTGTCAGGCTTGCCGTATCGAGGTGAACGGCATCCGGGCGACGCTGAAGATTGCCCAAACCGCTGGAACCGTGGAGCCGAGCGACGCCTTCGCCGCCCAGCTCCAGATGCGCGTGCGAAAGGAAGCCCGGAGCCGGATGAAACGGCAGGCCCTGGGGCAAGCTTGGCAGCGGGGCGGCAAGGGCTTGGTGTACGCCGCGGCGCTGGCCGTGTTTGCCGTGGCCGCCTTTAGCGGCGCGTCCGTGATGGAGGAAGCGCCCGCCGCGCCGGACGAACTGGCCTGGAGCGCCGGTCCCGCCGCGGCCCGCGGATTTGTCGCCACGCCGCGCGAAGACGGGCTTCAAGAAACAGCCGAGCAGGTGCGGCTCCTCTCTCAAGCCGTGCAGGCCCGGGTGTTGAACCCCGGAGGCGCCTGGGAACGCCAGTACCAGCGCGCCGTCGGCATCCTCGACGCCGACATTGAAGAAGCTTTCATGGCGTTGCAGCGCAACCCGGGCTACTCCCGGGCCAGCGATCTCGCAAACGCCAACCTCCAACGGCAGGCCCAAACGCTTAAGTCGCTGTATATGGGCACGAGCCTGTAGTCCCGGGCATTCCCTATGTTGTCCTTGTTCCGCACACCCGCCAGGATCCTTGTCTTGGCCTTTTTTTTTGTGTGGGGCGTCGCCGGCGCGGACACGGCCCCCAGCCTTATAGACCGGGTGGGATCCATGTTCGACAGCATCGCCAGGGGCCTCCGCACGGTCGGGGAACGGAGCGAGGACCTTATCACGCCCCGGTTGACGGCCCCCGGCGACATCAGCATTCTCGGCTTCTCCGAGGGGCCTGTCGCCTCCCGGGAGGTTGAAGAGGCCTTCGCCCTGGACGCGGGCGCCGAGGTCCATGTCGAGAACGAGTTCGGCGCGGTTCAAATCACGGGTTGGGAAGGCCGGGAGGTGCGGCTTCGGGCCGAGTTGCTCGCCGGCGCCGAAGACCTCGAGCGCGCCACCGCGATAGTCCGCGCCATCAACATCGAGACCAGCCTTTCCGGCGGCAACCTCTCAATCCGGACCCAGCTCCCGCCTAGCAGCGATGTCGACGGCCAAGCCGCCATGGAAGTGAATTACCAGATCTTCGTGCCCCGGGACGCGGCCGTCGTGTGCCAGAACACCTGGGGCGACACCTCCGTCGCCCACATGCGCGGCCCCGTGACCATCGATTCCCGCCACGGCGCCGTCAGCCTCCACGGTATCGGCGGGCCCGTGCGCGTCGAGGCCCGGGGGGAATTCCCCGTGGAGGCTTCGGCCTTGGAAGCCGGCGGCGTCTTCGAACTGACCCGCAGCGAGGCCCGCTTCAGCAACACGGACGGCCCGCTCCGCGTGAGCAACTCCATGGGCAGCGTCATCCTGCAAGACCTGCCGCCCAACGCCAACATTGACGTGACCACCGAAAGCGGCCCCATATACCTTTACCTCAACGATTCGGACGAGCCGGACCTCACGGCGAGCGTCACCTTTGGCGAGATTAAGTCGGACGCGCCCCTGGAGCGGACGGTGCGGTCGGGCCATACCATCGCCCGGAACCGCGCCAACGGCGCGAGCCAGCACGTGCACTTGAGCGCCTCCTTCGACGTGATTCATGTGTATCGCGGGACGGACAGCGGCGGCCCTCAGGCCGCCACGGCCTCAAGCCCGGGCACGAGCGTCATCCGCGCCTTTCAAGAACGGTCTCACTCCGCCTTCACCGTCGACACGATAAAGATAGACGCCATCGCCGGCGATGTCACCGTGGAGGGCGCGGACGTTAGCATGATCGAGGTCCGCGCGACCCAGGTGCTCCACATGCAACGCCAGGATCAGGTGCTGCAAGCGCAAGAGGCTCTTCAACTGTTGACGGAAGAGGAGAGCAACGAGCTTCTCATTCAAACCAAGGCCCTGGAGGACATGGCCAGCTTTGGTTGCGAGAGGTATCGCGTGAACCTCGAAATCCGCGTGCCTCGATCACTGCCGCTTGTGATCTTCGGGGAGAATGGCGAAACTCAGGTAATGGATATGGATAACACGATCTCCATTCAGCAGGAGATCGGGTCCATCAACGTGGACCGGGTCCACGGCGAGCTCTATGTGAGCACGGGGCGGGGCGACGTCACGATCCGGGACTCCAGCGGGCCCCTCCGCGTGCTGGCCAACGGGGGCGACGTGGTTACGCGTCAGATCCCCGGTCCGCAGCACATCACCGCGTATAATGGCGACACCATCGTCGACACGCCCGGCGACGCCTTGACCATCCGCCATGAGGACGGGGACGTGCGGATCGTAAGCCTCGGCGGCATCGGCGGCGATTTCAATATACAGGTAGACCGGGGCAGCATTAGCATGATCCGCTCGGACGACGCCGACGCGCGCTTTCACATCACCGTGGAGAACGGCAGCGTCGAATCCGCGGTGCCCATATCCGGCACGAAGGATCGGGATTACTCCGACTTCACCGGACGCCTGAACAGCGGTCAGCACGCCGTCGCGCTTCACGCCAAGCACGGCGACGTCATGATCGACTAGCGCCGCGCAATGTCCCTATCCCTTGCTTTGGGGCGGGCCGCCTGTCTACACTCTGGCCGTCCTGCGCTCCCTTTTCCTGTCCTGACGTTTCCGGCGGGATCCCGCCTTGACGCCCCCCGTGGAAGGAGTTCGGCCTCAATTGCTCGATGTGGCGGCATTGCCTTTGCCCGTGGCGGCCGCGGCGATTCTCGGCGCGAGCCTCCTGCTTTGGAAGGCGGCGGATTGGTTCATCGAGGGCGCCGTGGGCGTGGCGCGCCGGTTCAACATGCCCCCCATGCTCGTGGGCCTGGTCTTCGTCAGCCTGGGGACCACGGCTCCGGAGCTGGCCACCTCCGTGCTCGCCGCGTTGCAGGGCGCGCCTGAGGCGGCGCTTGGCAACGCCATGGGCTCCATCGTCGTGGATGAGGGCCTCGCTCTCGGCCTGGCCGCGCTTCTGGCCGCCAAGCCGATTGCGGCGGACCCCAGCGTGTTACGCTCCAGCGGACCCTTCCTCGCCGCCATGGTCGTGCTCGCCTTTTTTCTGCTTTTGGACGGCGAGCTAGCCCGATGGGAAGGCGCGCTCCTTTTCGGCGCGTTCATCGCTTATTCCGTGTACTGGTATGGTTGGGAGCGGCCGAGATTCAGTCAGGCCACGGCGGTTCTCGAGCAGACTCTGGAGGAACCTCCCGAGGCCGCCCGTATGTCCACGACGCGGATCGTCTGCCTTTTCCTTGCAGGCTTGGCTGGCGTGCTCGCCGGCGCGGAAGTGCTCCTGATGAGCGCCCTTGCCGTGGCGTACGCCTTCGAAATCTCTCCGGCCCTCATCGGCATGACCGTCATCGCCCTCGGCACGTCCATACCGGAAATCGCCACCACCCTCGCCTCGGTCCTCAAGGGCCAAAGCAGCGTGGGCGTGGGGAATATCATCGGGTCCGACATTCTGAATATCTGCTGCGTCGCCGGTCTTTCAGCCATCGCGAACCCGCTGCCTATTGAGCGGGACCTCTTATTCGTCGTCTATCCTTCCATGACGGTGATCGTGCTGACCATGCTCTTCATGCTGCGGCGAGGCCATCAACTAACCCGGGCCAACGGCGCCGTGCTCCTCGGCCTCTATGGTCTGCATCTCGTCATCCTCTGGCCCCTTCTGTAGACGAATTTGTGCGGCGATCCGGCGATTGAGGAGATGCAATCCCGCGCCGATTTCGCGTATAATTGTCTTGATCAGGAACGTATTCACCCCGATTTCCCGTCTACTTCCAACTTCTGGAAAGCCAGTGCGCATCATCAAGCGAACAACCGGCCCGGCCGAACCGGCGCCGTCCCCACAGCCGGAAATCTTCAAGGACCTTCTGCCGGACAAGTTCGCCGTCCGCTCCTGGCGGGGCAAGGCCGCCATCATCGTGGCCGCTAGCGCGTGCATCCTCCTGGGCCTGATCAGTTCGCTCATTCCGGTGATCCCCGGATTCGTGCTGATCATTGTGGGCGTTCTACTCCTGGGCATGGTCAACCGGCGGTTCCGCGCCATGATCAACGCAGCGGACCGGATGTTGCCCCCGCGGTTGCGTCAAGGGTCGCGTCACTGCCAACGGTCGGCCCGCGCCGGGCGCGCCATCTTTCACCGGCGCTGGCGGCGCGTCGCCCGGCCCAAGCGCGTCCCTGCGTCCGTGCAAGGGCGGCGCCGCGGGCAGCGCGAGGAACCGGAAGCCTCGCCCGCCACTACGTCCGGCAGGCCCAAGGGCGATTCTGTCGCGCCGTAGGGCCTCCCCGTTCTCCCGCGCCCACGAAAAAAGGGCGCGCTGGACCTCCATGTCCAACGGCGCCCTCTTATGAAATCATCGCGGAACCCGGCCGGAAGCCGGACCGCGCCGTTGTCCGGCTCCTGCTACGGGATGCGCACCCACGCATTGGGCACGCACTGGTCGCCCAGCCGTTGGCCCCGGGCGCTGTTCCGGAAACGGTCGAAAGCTTGGCCGGACGGCGGCAGTTGGAAGATCTCGCCCGAGGAAGCCCGCTCCAACCGGCGTTGCGCGAAAATCCGCTCAACTTGAGACCTTGGCACGTTGCGCTCCGCGTTGAGGCGCGCGATCTCTTCATACAGCGCTTGGCGATCCTCGTTCTCCGCGTCGATAAGCTCCTGAGCCGCCTGCCGGGCTTCTTGTGTATCCAGGGCGCCGCAGTCCCTCAGCGCGGCGTAACCGCGGTTGTCCTCGCCAGCGCAGCCATCATTCTTCAAGGCCTGCAATTCCGGATGGCGTTCGCGCATCCGCTGGGCCAGGCGGTTGACTTCCGGAGACGTCTCCTGGAGTGACTCCGAAGCGCGCGCTTCTGGCACGGGATGGATCACCTCAAGGAAGCGTTGACGCCAGGAGACGTCGCCCGCCGCGTCGCCGTCGAGGGGAATGCTTTCCGTCCGGCCTTCGATATAATCCAGGACAGCGTCCGCTTGCTCTTGGATATGGCGTATGTCGACCCGGATATGGGCGTCGATGGTGTGTTGCGTGCGGATAACGCAGCCGATGGTGACGATCATGACGCCGGTCAGGGCGCCCGCGAAAAGGACTCGCATCTCGTTGTTTCCTCCCGAAGGTTCGATACCGGCGCGCCGCGCCGGGGGCCATAAAAGAGTAACCGTCTCTCAATAATACCAGACGAAAGGCGCGCGGCCCTATTCTTCGGATCCGAAGTCCACCGCGTCGATCCGCTCCAACTCCGCCTGCTGCCGCAATCGCATCGCCTCTTGGATGGCCCCGGGGTCGACGAGCAGGTCCACCGTCATGTTCAAACGGGGGCTGCGCAGCAACGCGACTCCTTCTAGCCGGTCGTCCACGAGGCTCATGTCCAGGGACGCGGAATCGAATGGGCGTTGCGCGTCCGGCCCGATGACCTCGCGCACAACGCGGTCGAGGGCGCGGCCGCCGCCCACATCGCCCACGTGATGGGTGAGGAGCAACTCTTGGACCATATCCCGGTTCATGGAGAAGCCTTCGTGGGAGGCGAGGGCGACGTACGCGTCCGCAAGGGCCCCGTCCCGGAGCTCGATCCCGGCCTGCCCGCCGGCCCGTCCCGTGAGATACACGCCGGGCGGCTCGTAGGCCCTGCTGAACGCGTCCAGGTCGATGTCCGCCAACTCGGCCTGCGCCAGGAGGGGCAGGTTCTCCGCGAGCACGCCGACGCGTCCCGTCAAGCGTATGGATCCGCCATAAGCCGTGGCGGCGGCGTTGGGCACGCCGATGCTTTCGCCGTCCAGGGTCAGGGCGCTCGTCAAGGCCGACAACGCCAAGCCGCCGGCCGTCGCCTCCGCCGCGCCAAAGGTTAACCGGCCGTCGAGGCCGCCGTCGTACCGGATCTCGCCCGCGGCATGGGCCCCTATGACGGCGGCGAACCCCTCGGGCAAGACAACATTCGCGTCCCGGATGTCCAACGTAGCGGCGACGTCCATCGCTTCGGGACTCCAGGTGAAGCGGCCGCTCGCGTTGGCCGCGCCCCCCGCTGAATCCGCGAATCCGAGCGCCGCCGCCAGCGATAGGTCTGACGCCAGCTCCCACGCGCCGGCGATGTTCAAGGGATCCATCGTCAGCGCTAGGGCGGGGCTTGTGATTTCGCTTTGGCCAAGGCTCACGACGGCGTGGGCCGCTTCTCCGGCCCACGTTTCCGTGTCCAGATCCACTGCGGCCCGCGCCTCCAGCGGCTCTCCCATGGGCGCGCCAAAATCGCCGTAGGCGACGTCGAAACCCCGCGCCTCCATGTCCGCACCGATGACGCCATCGGCGAAGCGCAGCGGCCCTTGGAAGGTCACGTACCCGAGGAGGCCAGGCGTGTCCATGATGGGTCCAAGCAGATCCAGGTCCAACGCCCCTTCCGCCTGACCGTCGAAGGCCAGAGGATCCGGCATGAACCGCCAGTCCGCGAGCGTGACGGACACGGCGTTCCCCAATCGGGCCACAAGGCGCTCCCCCGTGATTTCGCCGCCGCCGTCCGCCACGCGGAGGCCGCCCGCGAGAGTCATCGCCATGTCTTCGGGTTGCGCGTAGCCGTTGTAGGCGCCGTTCCGCAATTCCATGTCCAGCGTCAACGGCAAATCCGCAACGGGGTCGCCCGGCCCGATGTCAGCCGTTCCGTGGAGCGCGCCAGACACGCCGGCCGCCGCCTCCGGCGCGTCCAACAGCGCCAACAGATAGGGCAAATCGACATCGGCTACGGAGACGCCGCCCTCCAAGCTCTCTCCGTTCTCGCCGATGGCCCCGCTGAACGCCACGCGCCCGCCGCCGGCCTCGGCCGGGAATAGCGCGGCCGCGTCAATGGCGATGGGCCACAGCTCGGACAACGGCGCTGTTTCAATCGAGAGATCGGCCCGCAGGCGGTGCGCGCGGTCCCTGCCCAAGCCCGTCAACGAGAGCGCGCCGTCGGCCCACGGTTCTTCGCCGTAACGGAACGCGCCGCCGCCGTCCACGGTTGCGGCGGCCAACTCCGGCAGGTCCACGCCGGTGAAGAGGCGGACCCATCGTTGCGCGTCAAAGCGTTCTAGGGCGTAATCGCCCGTCCATTCGCCCCTCTCATCGCCGACGAGGGCCAGGCGCACAACTGCGTCTTCGATCTCTGTACGGACGTTCCCGGCGGCGGTCCAGGCGCCATTGTCTCCCACGGCGCCGTCCGCTTCGACAGTCAGCGCGGCAGTGAGCGTATCCTCCGCATCCTGGATGCGGGGAGTGAGGCGGCCTTGAACGGAAAACGCGCTGTCCGCGTAGGTCCCTTCGAGTTCCATATCTTGGAATCCGAGAAACCATGGAATCATCTCCGGATCGGGCCGATGTTCCGCGGGAATGAGCGTAAACAAATCGGAGCTAGACCACCCTTCAGCGAAGATGGAGCCCGTCGCACCGCCGGCTTCCAAGGCGATGGCGCCGCCGAACCGTTGGCCTTGGTTCAAGGACGCTGCGAACTCAAACTGCTCGGCCTCGCCCGCGGCTGTTAGCTCCAAAGGCCCGTCGTAGTAGACGGCGCCGCCGTGTCCGGCTTCCAGACGGTCCACGCGCAAGGCGATGGCGCCTTGAGCCTCCGCGGGCGCGCCGTCTTCCCAACGGCCGGAGAAATCTGTAACACTGGCGTCGAGCCCGGACAAACGAATGGGCTGAGCGGGGCTGAGCGCCTCCAAAAAGGGGAAGGCCGCCAAGTCGAAAGCTTCGATCCGGCCGCGCAGGGCGCCGTCCCATGTCACGGCGCCGTCTTCCCAAGCGGCGGAAGCGTTCGCCTCCAAGGCGGCGAGGCCGGGCAACTGGATGACGCCGGGGCCGATCGCGGCCTCCTGTCCGTTCCAGCGCGCGGCCACCGAGATGACGCCGCCCTCCACATCTATGTCTTCATCCATGGCGTCGTGGCGCCAGTGGGCGCTGGTGTGTGGAGCTTCGATGGCGATGTCCATGGCTTCCATGCCGTGAATCGCCACGTCTACCGCCGCCGGGCCCATGCGAAAGTCTTGGTCGGGCGCGGCGGTGTAGACGCGGAGTTCGTCCACGCGCGCGGTTCGCGGAAGGTAGGGGAGCAAGTCCTGGGGCGGCGCGGGCGCTGTTTCGGGTTCGGGGGCGGGCCGGTCCAGTAAGAAGGCGTAGTTGGCGGGGCCGGGCCCGGAAGCGTCCGCGTGAAGGCTGAGAACGCCGATATGAGCGGCGAAGAAGTGACGGCCGTCCGCCGGGCGCAACGCGTAGGCCACGGCGATGTCGAGGGCTTCGACGACGGGCGGCGCCGTTTCCGCCGCTTCCGCCGAGGGATAGAGGGCGAGGCGCTGGACGCGAACCTCCGGCCAGAGAGCTAGGCCTTCGAGTTCGGCGTGCCCGCCAGTGGCCCGGTTCAGGATGGCCGTGGCCAAGCGCTCCTGGGGCGCGCCCGTCCACAGCCCGGCGGCGCTGATGGCGGCTGCGAGCAACAGTAGCCACGGCCACCGCCGCCGGCGCCGGCGGGTCCGGCGAATGCTTTCGTCCGGGGCGGCGCCGCTGCTGTCCGCGCCGCTATCCGGGGGTGTCCTCATCCTCGATCACTTCGACTTCGATCTGGCCGATAAGGGGTAAGAGCCGCGTCTGTTCAAAAAGGTCCCCTTCGGAGAGTTTGATGTGCGTGGGTCCCACCTGGACCTCGCCAAAAGTTGGATCGACGTCGATCCACTCGCCGACCCAGACCTTGGCCCACTGGTGGAAGTAGAAGCCGGGTTCGGGGTTGGCGACGTACACGAGCCCCGCAACTTCGCGGGCGGGCAATCCAGCCGCCCGGGCCAAGCCGATGAAGAGGACGCTGTGCTCGGTGCAATCGCCCTCTAGGTTTTCCAGCACTTCCAGGGCGTTGCTCAACTGAGCCGAGAATGTGGTGCGCATGTTCTCATATACCCAGCGGCACAACAGCTCCGTCGCCTGAAGGGCGTCGCGCTCGTCGCCCACGATCTCCCGGGCCTTGGCGATGATGCGCTCGTCGCCGCTCTGGATAAACAGGCTGGGCTCCAGCCACTCGCTGACCTCGTCGTTCTCGACCGGGATCTGCGCGGGCGTGAAATCGTCGTCCAACTGGTGGCGGACCGCTTCGAAAAAGAAGTGGCCGTTCACCGGCTCCAGCCGCTGCCGGTTGTCGTTGTAGAGCTGGTCTTCCGCGAGGGGCCCGCGCAACCAAAGCTGCAGATAGTCCCGTTCGTGAACGCCCGGGATGGGGCCATCCAGCATGGCGGCGTTGGAAACAATGACGTCGTTGCTGTAGTCCACGTCGGTGGCGAGTTCCTCGGGCTCCAGCCGCATGGTGATGATGTTCGCGATGACGTCCTCCAACGTGACGCCGTCCTCGGTCACGTAGGAGACGGTCTCCAGCCCTACCGGCTCCATGGTGCTGCGCACCTTGAAGACGCGGGTCTCCGCGCCTTGGAACATCCGCATTTCTTCTTCTTCAATGCGCGCGGATCCGGAGATCTCCTGCTGCAGGATGGGATCGTAGAGGGTGTACGAGATCTGGTCGCCCACGCGGGCCTCGCCGGAAACCAAGCGCTTGTTCTTCAACGCGTCCGCCAGCGACTCCGTGGGCGCCGGAGCCTCCTGGACCGCCACGCCGCCGCCCATCTCGGAGCGCAACGTCATCGTGTCCCCCTCGATCTCGGCTCTGAAGACGCTCTCGCCGGAAGGGTCCTCGACCCGGGCGTTTATCGTCTCCAGAACCCCTTCTGGCGAATAAATGCGTTGCACGTAAGTCCGCATGTCTTGCCGGGCGCCGGCCATGCTAATCATGAAGCGGGCCTCCTCCATAACGGTGATGACGCCGTCGTCGTCCACGGCGATCTCCGTCACGGCGTAGCCCGCTTTCTCGCCGTTGAAGTACAGGCCGTACCAACTCTTGCCGGCCAACTCCTCCAGCTCTACGTCGAGCGCCGCCGCGGCGCCCGTGGCGGCGGCAAGCATTATGGCGAACATTTTGCGCATCAAATGATCTCCTCAAAAGCGCCAGGCGCGCGGACCCGTAACGGGCCGTCACGCCGGCTTGCTGGACGCCCGCGCTTCCAACACGGCGGGGTCCTGCCGGAAGTACCGGCTAAACACTTTATAAAGGCGCGGGTGCTTGTCTCGTAGCGCTAGGGGCGTCTCGAAGAATGCTTCCGTGACGACGGCGAAGAATTCGGCGGGATCGCTGGCGCCGTAGGGGTCCAGCACCGTTTCCCGGCCCGTGTCCGCCGCGTCCGCCAACCGCTTGAATTCATGCTCGCACACGCGAAGCCATTCTTCGTGGAGCTCGGCGTCCTCCAAGCCGGGCACGCCGTCGTATTCCCCGTTTTCCAAATCGAGCTGATGGGCGAACTCATGGATCGCCACGTTGCAGGGCGCGCCCTCTTCGCGGGCTTCCGCCAAACTCTCCCACGCGATGATCACCGCGCCCCGGTCCCAGGACTCGCCGTCCCGGGCGTCTGGATCCTCGACGACGACGCCCCCCGGGGCCTCTTGTTCGCCCTGAGCCATGAATGTGTCGGGGTAGACAAGCACCGACACGAGTATGGGATAGTAATCGGTCTCGCGGTGCAGGCAGAGGACGCTGGCCCAGCCGGCGACGGCCACGCGGACTTCGTCATCCACGGTCATGCCGCCGCAGCCTTCGAAATGTTTCGCATCGAGGAATACGTGAATATGTCCTTCGAGTTCCGCTTGGTCCTCGGGCGGGAGCCAATTGTAGTAATGCACCCACTTCGCCAGATAGGCCCGCCATGTATCTGGAAACGGCCGGGACCGCGCCTCGCGGCGCCGGCGCCCCTTTGTCTTTAGCCACGCGGGCCACTGCATGCGAGCGAGATCTCCCTCCTAAACGATGGTCCGCCAGTGGAATGGCGGGATTCGCGTCAGAAACAGTGTGAATTCTCCGGTTCTTCGGCGAATTCCCGGGGTTGTGGACGCAATCCGCCCTGGATTCAGCTTACCGTAACACCCTGGTCCAGAGCCATCTTCCACTGGCGCGTCTCACAGCGCCAGGTCGATGTAGACGGGCTGCTGCCCAATCGTTACAGGCTGCTGGTGGACGACCACCGGACGAAGCTGGCTTAAAGCCTGTTGGAAGTCCGCGAAGGAGGCCGTTCCCCCTTGGTCCAGGCTTTCAAATTGCGCCGTGTCGAGATTGACGATTTCCAGCGTGTAGTTGCCCGGCTCCACGTCGGGCATGTGGAAGGCGCCGTCGCTGCCCACGCCGGTCTCGCCGCCCAGGCTCGCGAAGGCGCCCATGAGCGAAAAGATATTCGCCGAAGAAAAGTCTATGTCCGCTGGCGAACGGCCGCCGGGACGGCGCAGTACGGCAAGGTTCTCCCCTGGAGGCAGCTCGCCCGCGATCATGCCGCTCACTTCCTGGCCGGGCAGGGGTGGGGACAAATCCAAATCAACGGTCCCGCCTGGGCCAACTTCCACGGCCCGGGGCCGCCGCCCCCCGTTTCCGAACTGCTCCCGGACGCTTGACGGGCCATGAATCTCGTCGATGATGTAAGTGCCCGGCGCAAGGCCCTGGACGGTGTAGCGTCCCTGTTCGTCCACCGTCACCCGCTGCACGCCCCCTTCGCCGGCAAGGACAAAGGACGCCCCCGCGGCGGGTTGGCCATCGGCGAGCGTCACCCGTCCGCGCACCGCCGCGCCCGTGTTCATGCGAATGCGCATCCCCGTGGCGTGCACGCCTTGGCGCACCGTGACGCCTCCTGTCTTCGCGCGGGCGTAGCTCGGATGGCTCACCTCGACCTCGTAGCTTCCGGGCGGCACGTTGTTAAACGCAAACGCGCCCGCGCCGTCCGTAGTGGCGTGGCCTTGGGCGGCCAAAAATTCCCCGGGCATGAAACGGGTCATGAACCCGGCGGGATCGCTTGGCGACGCCCCGGGCAACAACCGGACCTGGGCGCCCGGCAACGGCTGTCCCATGGGATTCGTGACATGTCCGGTCACCCGCGATCCGGGCCGGAGCTGGATGCGGAGCCGCGTTTGATCCGCGCCCGGCCGCACGTCAAAGGGCCCGAGCTCGCCCAGTCCGTTTTCTCCGCTGAAGGCCCGCAGGGAATAACGGCCGGCCTCGACACCCTCGAAGGCGAATTCGCCGTAGCGGTTCGTCCGCACCTGCGGCTCCGCGGATTGCCCGGCAAACACCTCCAGGAGGTCTTCCCAGCGGCGTTCCACCCCTTCCTGCGTGAGCGTGACTTGGGTTTGCGGCGCGGGATAGCCGTGCGCGTCCACGGCGATGCCGCTGATCCGCATCACGGGCTCCAGCACGAGATCGACCGTATCCCCAACGGCCGCCCGGGCGTGATGGGCCGCTCCGTCTTCGCCGCGCGCCTGCAACTCGTACCATTCCGCCCGAAGGCCTTCAAGGACAAACCGCCCATCCGGCCCCGTGGTGGCGCTGACCCGCTGCCGGGGACTGTCCCAGCCGTGAGGGTAGGCGCGGACTTCAAGATTCGCCATGGGCGCGCCGCCTTGATTCCGTACGGACCCCATGATGACGCCATCCGCGCCTGGCGTCCGGGGCAGGATCAGCTCCACGCCGCCGGCCGCCTCGCCGTCTTCCAACGTCACGGCCGCGGCTTGGCCTTCGCCCTCGATCGCCGCGAAGGCCCACGTGTCCGCGTCCCGGGCCGTCACCGTGTAGTCCCCGGGCGGCAGGTGTTCGAGACGGAAAGCGCCGTCCTCATCCGCCTCCGTTTCCCGGTGAAACCGCCGTCCGCCCGCGGTCCCGTCCACGGCGCCGTCCACCCGAGCGTGAACGAGCGCGCCGGCCGCTGGGCCGCCATCGGCGTACTGGACCGTCCCCGCGATGACGCCGCCCTCGGTCAGGGCGATGTCCAAGGTCTGAGCGGGGGCGCCGGCGTCCAACTCCACAGTTTCCGCCGAGGCCGCCGCATAGCCTGGCGCGGACGCCTCCACGCGCAGGGGCGTCCCGAAAGGCAGCCCCGCAATCGCGTAGCGGCCGTCGCCATCGGCGCGGACCCGGATGTCATCGACGGGGCGTTCATGGCTGGACAGCGCAAACGCGAACTCGCTGGGGAAGGGATCCTCCGTGGTCACCGTGAGCGTGGCGCGCCGCACGGGCGCGCCATCGCCCGCCGTGATCCGGCCCTCCAGACGGCCGCCCAACGCGACCTCAAAGTCCGCCCCCAAGTATTCACGGCCGGCTTCGATGTCAAGGTAGCGGCGCGGCGCGGTTTCGGGCACGTAGGCCACTGTTTGACCCGTGGCCCGGGCGGGATACACCGCGTGGGGGCCCGGAGGGGCGCCTTCGAAACGAAAAGCGCCGTTGCCGTCCGTCGTAACGGTGTGAAGGGCCCGAAGCGATTCCGCGCCTTGGAGGAACATCAACGGCGCTTGGGGCGGCGTCGGGGCGAGGGCGACGGACATGCCCGCCACCGGGTCGCCCGTGGCGCGGTCGCGCACCGTCCCTTGAATGGACGCGCCGGCCCGCAGCGTGAAGTCCGCGCGGTGACTGGGCGGACCCGTGAGCCGCAGCACATGCTCGGCCCGGGCAAAGCCTTCGGCGGCGCATATGACGAGATTGTAGGGCGATTCACCGTCCGCCTCGATGGAGAACGCGCCGCCGGGCCCGGAAACGGCCGAGGGACCTTCGATGACCTCCGTGGCGTCTCCGTCCTCCGCGGCCATGCCCTGCTCAACCCAGCGCGCGG
Source organism: Candidatus Hydrogenedentota bacterium (assembly GCA_007136375.1). Classification (GTDB taxonomy): domain Bacteria; phylum Hydrogenedentota; class Hydrogenedentia; order Hydrogenedentales; family SLHB01; genus SLHB01. The sequence goes on along the minus strand of SLHB01000491.1, from coordinate 1,788 downwards.
CCAAGGCCGCAAAGGCGGGGCCGTCGGCCATCACGTCCCGTTCCGCCGCATCCGCGTCGGGAGATCGGGTGGGGTCGGCGGCCAACTGAACGACGGCGCCCTCGATGGGTTCGCCCGTGACCGCATCGGTCACCACGCCGTAAACGCGTTGCACGGCCCGGGCGGGCCCGGGCAATTGGGAATGGACGTGGGGGCCGCTTTCTTCCGCGGCCTCGTCTGGATCGCGGAGATCCACCGCGCGCCAATCGCCCCGTTCCGCACGCGGTCCCACGGAGAGGCTCCGGTCCGCGGAATCCACGAAAAACACGACATAGGCCCCAGCCATGAGGAACAGGGCAACCACGGCAAGCAATAGGGCGCCAAGACGTTCCATGACAACACACTCCTCCTCATCGCCGGCCCATGTCGTCCCATCGAGGCCGCCCGGGCGGGGACTTTCGACAATGTTTTGGACCGCCGTATATTGTAGCTGGTTTCCACGCTTCGTTGTATATTTTCGCCGGGTTTCTTTCGGGTCTGCCTGGAGTTTGGGCTGACCTGACGCGGGTACGGGCCCGGCGGGGCGCGGCGGGTGAAGATCGCGGGACGGGGTTGCTATACGTTCAGTCAGCGAGGGGAGGGCGGCCAGTGGCCTTGCGCAAGGCGGCGTTGGCCACGGAGAAGTCGCGCAGGGCTTGGACGAGGCTGGTCTCGGCGTTGGTGAGGGCGAGTTCCGCTTCGAGGACTTCGGACTGGGTCCCGGCGCCCTCTTGGAAGCGGATTTCGGCCATGCGAAGGCCTTCACGGGCGAGCTCCACGGTGCGCCGCTCTCCGCGCACCTTGGCGGCGGCGTCGTGGATGCGGGTGTATGCCTGGTGCACGTCGAGCTCGATGAGTTGCTCCGCCTCCCGCAGTTCATGGGACAGGCCGCGCGCTTCCGCCCGGGCCGCGGCGGCGCTCGCCCGGCGCTGGCCGCCGGTGAACAGGCGCCACTGAGCCCCAAGGGAGAAACGCCAGCCGTCGGGTGTGATGGCGGGGGCGCCGTCGAGGTGGGTCCATTCCACGGAAGCGCCAACTTCCGGGAGAAACGCGCCCCGGGCCCGGCGGATGTTGGCGTCGGCCGCCTCCTGCGCCTGGCGCAGCGCCTTGAGGGCGGGCCGCGCCTCCAACGCTTCGGCGGCAAGCTCGGCGGGGGGCGCTTCGGGCAGGGAGCCGGTGAACGTCCCCGCGAGCGTCAAGGGCGTCTCCTGGGGCAGGGCGAGGACGCTGCGGAGCCGCATGTGGGCCAAGCGCCGGGCATTGACGGCGGCGGTGGCGTCCGCCTCGCGGGCGCGCAGCTCCGTTTCCGTGCGCATGACCTCGTAACGGCTCACGGCCCCCGCCTCGAAAAGCTCCGTGGCGTCGCGGAAAAGGCGCTGGAAGGTGTCGACGCTAGCGTTGGCGACACGGACGAGGGATCCTGCGAGCACGGCGTCGTAGTAGGCCTCCTCGGCTTCCAGGGCGATCTCGTGGGCGGTCTCCTCCCGGCGCCAGGCCTCGGCCTCGGCGAGAAAGCCCGCCGCTTGCGCCGCCGCCCGGAGCTGGCCGCCCGCGAAGAGAGGCTGGGTGACGGAAAACCGGTCTGTCCGCGTAACGCTGTCGGGCGCGAATTGGTCGCCGCCGAGGAGGAGCGGCGCGGCGGCGCCTAGAATGGGGAAGCGGCCTCCGCCGAAGGCGTCGGTGTAGTCGAAGTCTTGATAGGCGAGGAGCGTTTCGATGGCGGCTTGAGGCAACATGGCGGCGCGGGCCTCGCGGGCCCGGGCGCTGGCG
>SLHB01000338.1 GCA_007136375.1 Candidatus Hydrogenedentota bacterium | reverse complement strand
AGAATCGGAGGAGGAGTTTAGTGAGGGTTGTTTTCCCACTTCCTGTCGGGCCGACGATGGCCACGAGATCTCCGGGGGCTGCATGGAAGTTGATGTTTTGGAGCACGGGGTTGCCGATGCTCATGACGCTGCCTCCGTCTCCATGTGGGCCGCGTGCAACTGTTGCGCCAGCGCCAGCAGAAAGGCCCGGTTGTCCGCGCTGGCGTAGCGCAGGGTCCCGCCCATCCGGGAAAACGTCTTATTGTAGCGCAGGTAGTAGTCCGGATGATCCTCCGGCGGCTCGCCTTGACTCCAGTCCCATTGGCTTTCCGCCAAGTCCACCACGGCGATGAAGTGGTCCTCGACCCGTTTGTCCCGTTGCATGAGGAAATTCTGGGCCATGGACAGGCTCTTCTCGAAGATCATCGGTGACATAACGGCCGATCCCAGAGACACGTAGACGCCGCCGGAAAGCTGCGTAACCGCCTGTGCGAAGGCCAGGAAGTCCCGTTCCGCCGCGCGTCCGATGGCGGCGCCATGGCTCATGGGGTGGGCGTAGATGATGTCGTGGCCGAACATGGGATGACCGGTGAGGGGAATTCCGGCCTGGAAGGCCGCCGCTTGGAGGCCATAGGCCTTGTACGGGTGCTCCACGGAGATCCAGCCGGGCTGAAGGCGGAAGGTTTGAACGGCGTCGAGGAGATCGATGGCGGCGCCGGCCCGGTGCAGGTCGTGGCTCAGGTAGACGTTGATCTCTTGGCGGAGGTTCTCTTCGCTGGGTATGCGCAGGCCGCCGTTCTCTACGAAAGCGCCAATGGCTTCGCCATAGCCCAGGCCTTGATAGGCCCCCACCCGGAGCGCCAAGTTAAGGTAGTGGCCGGTCTCTTGCCACATGCCGAAGCGCCCCGCGGCCACGTTTTCCGCCACATGTTCGCTACTCTGGCCTTGAAAGGCGAACTCCCAGTCGTGAATGACGCCGGCGCCATTGGTGGCCAAATGCGTGAACCAGCCCTCCGCGATAAGCTGTTGAAACACCGGCGCAAGGCCGTTCTTGATGGCGTGGGCGCCAAAGGCGGCGATGCGCGCCGCGCCCCGTTCCTTGGCTTGAACGACCCGGGCGGCGGTTTCGCGGACAATCGCCTCGGCCGCCGGGTTCATCGGGCCGGGCGGCGCCGCGGGGTCCACGGAGTCCTGGGCGATATGGACCCGATCCACGCGGTTGGCCAGGGGTTCGAACTTGCTTTGGTGCCGGTTGAACAAGGGGAAGGGCATATAAGACTCCGGACTGTGTCCGTTTGGGGTTGTCGCCGGTTGACCGGGAGGCGGCGCGGCTGTCCTCCCACTAGTAATGTACCGCCCGCCGCCCGCCGTGTCACGGAAAAACGCGCGGCGTCCGCGCCAGTCCCGGACGTTGGACCGGCGCGGACGCCGCGAAGGCGGGTGTAGCGGGGCTTACCGCGACTCCAGGATGTACTGGGTGATGATGCTCTTCAGCATCTCTTCCCGGCCGGAGCCGTTCTGGATAGGACCGTGGTCCAGAGCGTACTGCTCAAGCTCCTTGAACCCCACCTTGTTGTTCACGATGTCCGCGCCGACGCCGCTCTTATAGCTGCTGTAGCGTTCGGCGATAAAGTTCTCGATGGGCCCGTCTTGCAGGAGCTTGTGCGCGGCCTTGAGGCCGACGGCGAAAGCGTCCATACCCGCGATGTGGCCGTGGAAGAGGTCCACGGGCTCGAAGGAGGGCCGGCGCAGCTTCGCGTCGAAGTTCAGGCCGCCCGTGGCGAAGCCGCCCGCTTGGAGAATCTCGTACATGATGAGGGTGGTGTTGTAGACATCGGTGGGCAGGTGGTCCGTGTCCCAACCGAGGAGCAGGTCCCCTTCGTTGGCGTCCACGCTGCCCAGAAGGCCGTTGATGCGCGCCATCCGCAACTCGTGTTCCGGCGTATGGCCTGCCAACGTGGCGTGATTGGCCTCGATGTTCAGCTTGAAATCCTTGTCGAGGCCATTGGCCCGGAGGAACCCGATGATCGTGGCGGCGTCGAAGTCGTACTGGTGTTTCGTGGGCTCCTTCGGCTTGGGCTCGATGTAGAACTGGCCCTTGAAACCGATTTCCTTCTTGTAGTCCGTGGCCATATGGAGGAAGCGGGCCATGTTCTCCAGCTCCAGCTTCATGTCCGTGTTGATGAGGGTGTCATAGCCTTCACGGCCGCCCCAGAACGTATAGCCGAGTCCGTTGAGCTCATGGGTCAGCTCCATGGCCTTCTTCACTTGGGCGGCGGAAAAGGCGAACACGTCCGCGTTGCATGACGTGGAGGCGCCATGGACGTAGCGCGGATGGGTGAACAGGCAGGCCGTCCCCCATAGCAACTGCACGCCCGTGGCCTTCATGTGTTCCTTCATGAGTTGGACAATTTCATCCAGGCGCTTGTTGGTCTCGGTCAGGGTGTCCGCCTCGGGCGCGATGTCGCGGTCATGGAAGCAGAAGTACTCGATGCCGAGTTTGTCGAAGAGCTCGAAGGCGCCCCGCACGCGCGCCCGCGCCTTTTCCATGGGGTCGGCGATATCGTCCCACGGCCGGATCATCGTCCCCACGCCGAAGGGGTCCGCGCCGGCGCCGCAGAAGGAGTGCCAATAGGCCACCGAAAAGCGGAGGTGGTCTTTCATCTTCTTGCCGCCGACCATCTCCTCTGGATTGTAATATTTGAAAGCCAACGGGTTCTTGGATCCGGGGCCTTCATATTGGATCTTGGGGATTTCCTTAAAGAATTCGCTCATGATCGATCTCCCTCCGTTGCTGGTTGCGGCAGCAGGATAGCACAGGGCCGCCCCCTTTGTCAGAACGCGCCGCGGCGCCCAAGACGCCCGCGGAACGCGTTCCCGGCCCGAGCCGCCGCCCTGGGGCGCCGTTATTATGGCCATTTACGGGGCGGCCGTGCTACATTGACTTCCGGTTCGAGGCGGAAATGAACCGCCTCGGAAGAATCCTGGGCAAAGGAGGCGAGAGGAGCCATGCCGAACATGGAGCGTCCGGATTGCAGCCTCATCTGGCAGTGCGTAGAGCATTGGGCGTTCGAGAATCGCCGCGGCGAAGCCACGGTTTTCGGTGAGAAACGGTTGGATTGGGGCGGATTTCTGGACTACTCGGACCAAATCGCCCGGGCGCTGCTGGAGATTGGGGTGGCGCGGCTGGAGCGGGTGGCCATGTTGGCCATGGCGCGCCACGAGTTCTTGCCCACCTTCATGGCCGCCGCGAAGATTGGCGCCACGTGGCTCGGGGTGTCGCCCAAGATGAGCCGCGCCGAGATCCGCGAGATCCTTCTCGACGCCGCGCCCTCCGTCCTCATCGCGGTGCGGGAGTACGGCGAGCGGGATTTGGGCCCGGACATCCAGGCCGTCTTGGCCGAGGTCCCCAGCATCAAGCGCGTCCTTGTCATCGGCGAGCCGGTCGAGGGGACGGATAACTTCGCCGGCTTCGTCGAGCGGAACCGGGCGGAGATGAAGGCGCTTCTTGCGGCGCGGGCGCAGAACTGCTACCCCAGCGATCCCATCCTGCTCATGTACACGAGCGGCTCCTCGGGCAAACCCAAGGGCGTACTCCATACGCACACGAGCATCATGGCCAGCGTCCGCGAAGAGGCGCGCCAATTCGGCCTGGGACCGGACAGCCGCCTTCTGTGCCATTTTCCCATCAACCATGTGGCCGCCGACGTGGAAATTGGAGCGGCAGCGCTCTACGCCGGGGCGGCGGTGGTCCTGCTAGACCATTTTCACCCCATGACTTCTCTGGAGGCCGTCGCGGCCGAGCGCGTCACCGTCCTTGGGCAGGTGCCCGCTATGTTCATGCTGCAATTGGCCACCGGCGCGATGGAGAAGGCGGACCTGTCCAGTGTGCGGACCTTCGTGTGGTCCGGCGCCCCCGCTCAGCCCGCCATGGTCCAAGCCATCCACGCCATCGCCCAGCGTACGGGCGCCGCCATGTACAACGCCTATGGCGCCACGGAACTGGCGGGCTTGGCGACCTACACAGCTCCCGCCGATTTGCCCGAGACGCTCGTCAACGCCGTGGGCCGGACCGTCGGGAATTGGGAAGGGCGCATCGTGGACGAGGCCCGGCTTCCGGTCGCGCCGGGGGAAGAGGGGGAGTTGGCCTTCCGCGGGCCCATCGTGATGACGGAGTATCTCAACCAGCCCGAGGCCACGGCCGAGGCCGTGGACCAGGATGGCTGGTTCTACACGGGCGACCTGGGTTATCTCGACAAGGCGGGCCGGATCATTCTGACGGGACGGAAAAGCGAGGTGTTCAAGTCCGGCGGGGAAAAGGTGCACCCCCTGGAGGCGGAGCGGGTCTTGGAGCAGCATCCCGCCGTGGCCTGCGCCGCCGTGGTCGCCACGCCAGACCCCATCTACTACGAAGTAGGGCGCGCGTTCATCCTTCCGACGCCCGGACAGAGCCCTGCGGCGGACGTCCTCCGCGAACATTGCCGGGCCCACTTGGCGAACTACAAGATCCCCAAGACCTTCGAAGTGGTGACGCAGTTGCCCATGTTGCCCACGGGCAAGGTGGACAAGAGCCGCCTGCGCGCTCAACTGGCCGACGACGGAGCGGGGGGATAGGAGGCGGGGGAGAACGCCGCCGCGCCGGGACCGGAATCCCGGCGGGCGGGGCGTGTTTGGCTTACTTCGTGGCGGCTTCCGCTGCGGCCCGGTCGTATTTCCGGATGCGGGTCGCCTTTGTGAACTTGCCGGCTTTGATGTAACGGGCGCAGACGCGAATGCGCCGCACCGTGCCGTTTTCGTCCACCACGCGAATCTTTTGGAGGTTGGGCTTCCACCGGCGCTTGCTGATGCCGGTTACATTCTGCCCGATGCCGCCTTCGCGCTTGGCCTTACCGCGGCGGACAATCTTCTTGCCTACCTGGGGCCGTTTACCGCTATACTGACATACTTTCGCCATGACAAAATCTCCTGGGCCTTGCGGCTGGAATAATCGAGGTTGAGCTAAGTGCGATCAAGGAAGAAGAGTTACAGATGATATCAGAGGCGCGGCGACATTGCAAGACACGGCATGCTCATGCTCCGACTGCTTCGGCGGGGGCGTTTGGCCTCGCCCGAATGCACGCTCCGGTGATGAGCGCCTTGCTCATCGCCGCCGTCCTGGGCGTCCAGGGATGCGCCCGGCTGGGGGACCGGATGGACTTTGGCCCCCTGCCGCCAGAAGCGCCGGCGCCGGAGGAGGTGCTGGCCGATCTCGCCGCCAACGACGCCCAGTTGGACACCTTTAGCGCGTCCGGCGACGT
>SLHB01000479.1 GCA_007136375.1 Candidatus Hydrogenedentota bacterium | reverse complement strand
TCGGGCTCTGGCTCTGGCTCTGGCTCTGGCTCTGGCTCTGGCTCTGGCTCTGGCTCTGGCTCTGGCTCCGGCTCCGGTTCCGGCTCTGGCTCCGGTTCCGGCTCTGGCTCCGGTTCCGGCTCTGGCTCCGGTTCCGGTTCCGGTTCCGGTTCCGGTTCCGGTTCCGGTTCCGGCTCTGGCTCCGGTTCGGGCTCGGGTTCGGGCTCGGGCTCTGGTTCCGGCTCGGGCTCTAGTTCGGGTTCAGACTCCGGTTCCGGCTGCGCCAATTCTCCCAGGACGTCGTCACCAGCGGAGGTAAGCTCAAACTCGTAGATGGGGATGGCCTCGTGCTCCTCCCGGAAATCGAAGAAGTACGCGGCGGCCAAGACGAGCATCGCGGCGGCGTGGATGGCGATGGAAACGAGCACCGCCCGGCCCAGGTAGGTAGGCTCTTCAAAGAGGAAGTAGAAGTAGTCGTCGCGCCGATTAATCATGGAGGCTCCGGGCCGCAAAATGCTTGATAGTAGCGCAGTCTTTCATCGGATTCAATCGCTCTTGGCCCACGGCGGGAAACGAGGCCCGGCGTTTCCTTTCCGCGCGGCGCCTTAGCCACGGCGGAAGCGGGCCGGGGGCCTCGAGGGCGCACAGCAGGTTATTCAGAATAGTGGATTCCCAAAGCGGCGCAAAGGTTCCCCTTTCCGGTGCGCCGGCGTCTCCGGACACGGCCGTTTCCGGGCTAGAAACATCGGCCGGCATGGGGTAGAATACGCGCCATGTCCATCGAGACGTTCGCGGAACAGGAGAAACCACGCCTCGGCGCCCGGCTTACTGGCATGTACTGCCGCTTTTTCGCCGCCTATCTGATCGCCATGATACTCATGTGGATCGTGGGCGTCGAGTCGCTATTCTACCACGCCACGCCCTTCTACGCGCTATACGACCCGATCATCGCCACACGGCCGGAGGCCGCTGTTCTGGCCGTGCTGCTCTGGCTTGTGTATTTGGCCTTCGCCACAGCCTTCCCGGCGTTGCGCGCCACCGGCGCCCCGCCCAAGGGCTGGGTTTTCGCAAGTTGGGCCCTTTGCGCGGCCGCCGCTTCCGCGTGGTTCGCCGTCACCGCATGGGACGCTCATACAGACGCCACGGAAATGGCCGCCGCGATATGGGACGCGTTTCGTTGGCACGGGCTGGCCATCTTCGTTTTCGCGGCGTTCCTAGGCCTATTGCTGACATTTCTGCCTCGCCTCTTCCCGGCCTTCGGCGCCCCGGAAGGCCGGGGCCTGGCCTGGATCCTCCTCGGGGTCATGGTCTTTTCCTTCCTCTTCGCCGGATCCATCGCCATGATCCGCGGCGGCCCCGACGGAATCGCCCACGCATATGAGCGGCGCGACAGCGAGTTCATCGGCGACATCGGCCTGGGCGGCGGAATACGGGGCCTTTTCCGGGACTACGAGGACATCCACGGCCAGCTCAGCATGCATGGGAAGGTCCACCCCCCTGGGCCCACGGTCCTCCTATGGCTGATGTCCTACGTCACCTTGTCGCGGGAGCCCCTGCCCCTGTCGTTGGCCACCATGGCCTTTGGGGTTCTCGCCATCATCCCCCTCTACTTCTTCGCGCGTGATCTTGCCGGACACCGGGCGGCCCTGACCGCGTGCCTCATGTACGCGCTCATGCCGAGCATCGTCTTGTTTACCGCCACGAGCGCGAACATCCTGTTCATGCCCTTTGTGCTCACCACCCTGTTCCTCTTCTGGCGGGCGCTGCATCATTGCTCCATGATCTACGCGGTCGGCGCGGGCGTGGGCTACGCGTTCATGTCCCTGTTGTCCTTCGGCCTTATCGGGGTAGGCGCGTTCTTCGGCATCGTGGGCCTGTGGCGCCTCAAGGACCGGCTGCTGCGCTTTTCCGTGTTTCAGACCGCGGTCATCATGTTGCTGGCCTTTCTCGGCGTCCACTTGGCCGTCCGCTGGTGGTCGGGATTCGACATGTTCGCCGCCTTTGGCCTGGCCCTCGCGCAATTCAACCTGGACCAGGCCCAGTTGGAGCAACTGACGCCCCGGTATCCCGGCTACGCGTGGCGGTTTTTCAACCCGTTGGCGTGGGTGTACTTCGCGGGCATCCCCGTGAGCCTCCTCCTGTTCTGGCGCTTGTTCAAGCCAGAGCCCGCCACGAAGGCCCTGTTCCTCGTCTTCGCCCTCACCCTTCTCGCCTTGAACTTTCTCTATCTTGGCCGGGGCGAGGGAGAACGTTCGGCCATGTACATTCTGCCCTTCGCCGTGATCCCCGCCGCCCACGCCCTCAATCGGCTTTGCGAGGCAGGGGAGTCGCGCGCGCCCCTGGTGGCGACGCTGGGCTTCCTCGCCTTCCAATGCTGGTTCACTGAGTCCTACTTCTACACGTATTGGTGACCCGCGGCAATGAGAAGCCTCCGGAAAGGCGACGTCTTGAACCGCCCCGCCACCGCCGCGCGCCATTCCCCCGAAAATCCCGGTGATTTCCATGGAGAACGAAGCCAACGATGTGGAAAGGCAAGCGGGTTTCTGTCATCTTTCCGACGTATAACGAGAAAGACTCCATTCGCGCCGCCATCGAGGACTTTTTCGCATCCGAGTATGTAGACGAGATCGTCGTCGTCAACAACAACGCGGCGGACGGCACGGATGGCGAGGTCGAAGGCACGGGCGCCCGGTTGATCCATGAAAGCGCGCAGGGTTACGGGCACGCGCTGCAACGGGGCATGGCCGAGGCCGAAGGCGATCTCCTCCTCCTCGCGGAGCCCGACGGCACCTTCTCCGGCCACGACGTCATCAAGCTCTTGGCCTACTCCGACGATGTCCCCGTCGTGTTTGGCACCCGGACCCAACGGGAGTTCGTGTGGGAAGGGGCAAACATGGGGATCTTTCTGAAGTGGGGCAACTGGTTCGTGGGCAAGATGGTGGAGGCGCTATTCAACACGAATCATTTGTCCGACGTGGGCTGCACAATGCGGCTGCTGTCCCGGGACGCCTACGCCCACCTGCGCCCCCACTTCACGGTAGGCGGCTCCCACTTCGGACCGCAAATACTCTTGCTGACCATCTTGACCCAGACCCACTTCATCGAAATCCCCGTGAATTACCGCAAGCGGGTGGGCGAATCGGCGGTCACGGGAAGCATGTGGAAGGCCTTCCGTCTGGGCCTGACCATGATCGCCATGGTGTGGCGCTACCGCATCGCCTCGTGGCTGGGCCTAATGCGCTACCCCAAGTGGCCCCATCCCCATCACTCGGACTGAGAGCCCCATCCGAGCCCCGCGCTTCTCGTTGGGAAACGTTCCGGGCCGTTGAGAAGAGAAACTCAGCTGGCGGCGCCGAGGACGGCGTTGATGACCGACTGGACATCCCGGGCGTCCGCGCCTCCGCTTCCGGTCAGGTCGCAGATCACGCCTTCGGGACAGGGGCGTCCCAGCACCGCGTTGATGATGAGCTGGATGTCGACGGAGTTGAGTTGTCCGTCTTGGTTCGCGTCGGCGAAGACCAACTCCACGTCCCACTGGGGCGTGTCCCCAACGCTGACACCGTCTACCACGACGCCCTCCACCCGTTGGGGCGCGTATAAGGGCGCCGAAACGGTCATCCCGTACTCGCCTGGCAGTAGAAGCCGGTGGTAGTAACCCGTGTCCGGGTCCGTGAACACCGGCTGCGGGTTGCCGTCGACGCGGACCCGGGCCAGAACAGGGGCGTCCGTACGCGCATCCGTCACAACGCCGCCCACGCCGCGGTGAACGCCCTCCAGGTAGGCGATCATGCTCTCCCGGTTGTCGTCCCAGAACCCCGGCAACCGCGACGCGTCCGGCCACTTTACGTTCGAGACTTCCAGAGTCGTTTCAATCGCGCCCATGTACCGGTACTGCCAGTCCTGCATGCTGCCTTGGATGGAAAACCAGGCGCTGCCGTTCACCACGCCGCCGGGAAACGCCGGGCTTTGCGACATCGGCGGATTGTGCATGGCGTAACGAATGGCGAGATCGCGGATGAGGTCTTCGTCAGGCGACTCGGCGGGAACGCCGCTGGGCACGCCCGGCTCGTAGTCGTAGGGATAGTTGACCACGAGCGCGCCCGTGTGGAAGTTGGCGGTCAAGGCGAAGGCGTGGCGCGCGCTCCATTCCATGACGTGAACGGTCTCGGGCTGCCGACCGGCCGTGTCCAACGTCCCGCCAGCGGCGAAGAAGTCGGACGTAAAATCCTCGGCGTAGATGGGGAAGTCACGGTTGAGGTCCACGCCGTTCGCGTTCATCCGGGACCGCCGCTCCAGCCCGTCGGGGTTCATCAGCGGGAGAATCCACAGGGCTGTATCGTCCAGCAACGCCGTAATCCGGCTGTCCTCGCCGTACCCCCCCAGGAGCCAATCGATGAAGAGCAGACACAGCTCCGTTCCCACCGGCTCGTCGCCGTGCATGGTCGCAATGTAGTGGACGGTGGGAATGGCGGACTTCTCGCCGGGATCGGCGGTCAACAGCATGGCCCACAGTTCCCGCCCTTCCACCGAATCGCCCAGGCTCTTGAGCCGGGTCAGATGGGAATAGGCCGCGGCGTATTCGTGAAGGATGGCCGTGACGCCTTCGTGATTGTGGTATTGAACGCCCAGGGAGTCCGGCCCAGGCCCTTGCTTCATGGGCGGAAAAGGCGCGGCGCCGTCCCGGCGGAGGATGCGGTAGGAGAATCCGGCCTCGCGGATGCGGGCAAGGCCATCCCGATCCACATAAGCTTCCGCCCCGCCGTCCAGGTACTGGGAGACGGAAACGCCCATGGCTTCAAGCGCCGCGGGAGCGCCGGGATCCGGCGCATCCACTTCAATGACCCAGTGGGGGCCCGGCGACGCCCGCGCGCCGGCGCAAGCCAAGACCAGGAACAACACCACGGCGATCCGTTCCACCGGCCGCAAGCAGGGGTGTGAACATGGGTTGCTCATGGGACATAGCCTACCATACCCCGCCGGCGAGTCCGCCTTCGGGATGAGTGAATCCAATGCGCGGACGCCATGCTAACCCGCCGAGGGCGGCGCCGGAAGGGGGTGTAGCGCAAGGTGAAGCAGGGTCTCTTGGGCCATGAACGCTTCCCCGGCCAAACCCTCGCAATCGAACGCGAATCGGCGCCCTTTTTCTTGAGGTTCGTCCACAAGTTCGGCGGCGGCGCCAAGGCCTTTTAGCACGCGTTGAACCCGCGGCTTGGCGCCCCGGACCGCGCCGTTTCCGGCATGGAGCGCTTCGAGCGCATATCCCGCGCGAAGACGGGGCCACACCTTCCTAAAGGTGGCCGCCGCGTCAAAGAGTTCAATCC